>NZ_JBIAIQ010000016.1:7716-94942 GCF_042871525.1 Streptomyces sp. NPDC005784 | reverse complement strand
GCGGGCCGATCCGGGCCGATCCGGGCCGATCCGGGCCGATCCGGGCCGATCCGGGCCGATCCGGGCCGATCCGGGCCGATCCGGGCCGATCCGGGCCGATCCGGGCTCTTTTCTTGACAGCCGGGCTGTCCTGAGCGCTGTCGGGCCGTTCCCGGGCAGTTCCTGAGCCGTGCCGGGGCGGGGCGTCGCTAGCCCCGGGGTTCTTTCGGCAGGCCGAGCGTGCGCTCGGCGATGATCGTGCGCTGGATCTCGTCCGAGCCGCCGTAGATCGTGTCGGCCCGGCTGAAGAGGAACAGGTGCTGGGCGGCGTCCAGTTCGTACGGCAGCGCGGCCGACCAGTCCGCCGGGCCCACCGCCGCTCCGGGCCCCCGCACCTGCACCGCCAGCTCGCCGAGCCGCCGATGCCAGCCGCCCCACAGCAACTTCGCCGCACTCGGCGCCCCCGCGTCTCCGGGGCTCCCCGAACCGCCCAGCGTGCGAAGGGCGTTCCACCGCATCGTGCGCAACTCGGCCCACAGCCGAACAAGTCGGTCGCGTACGACGGGATCCGTGACCGCTCCCGTCGCGTCGGCCGTTCTCAGCACACGCCCCAACTCCTCGGCGAATCCGATCTGCTGGGCGAGCGTGGAGACCCCGCGCTCGAATCCGAGCAGGCTCATGGCGACCCGCCAGCCGTTCCCCTCGCCACCGACCACATGCTCGGCCCGCGCCGACGCCCCGTCGAAGAAAACCTCGTTGAACTCGCTCGTGCCGGTCAACTGACGGATCGGCCGGACCTCGACGCGGCCCGGCTGGTCCATGGAGACGAGGAGGAAGGACAGGCCGTGGTGGCGGGTGGACCCCGGCTCCGTACGGGCGAGCACGAAGCACCAGTCCGCCTCGTGGGCGAGCGAGGTCCAGATCTTCTGCCCCGTGACCCGGAACGCCTCCGACGGAACAGCCCCCGAGCCCCGTACGGCGGTCGTCCGGATACCCGCCAGGTCCGAGCCCGCGCCGGGTTCGCTGTACCCCTGGCACCACAGCTCCCGGCCCTGGGCGACCGGCGGCAGGAAGCGGCGTTTCTGTTCCGGCGTCCCGTGCGCGATGAGCGTCGGCGCCAGCAGGTTCTCGCCGATGTGCCCGGACCGGACCGGTGCCTTCGAGCGCGCGTACTCCTCGGCCCACACGACCTGTTGGGTCAGTTCCACGCGCCGGTTCCCGTACCCGTCCTCGTCCCAGCCGAGTCCGATCCAGCCGTCCCGCCCGAGTTCCCGCTCCCAGTCGCGGCGGGCGGGCGTACCGGCCAGGTGCTCCTCCAGCCAGCCCCGCGCCTCGCGCCGGAAGACCTCGTCCTGCGGACCGAATGCGAAATCCACGCGCTCTCCTCCCACCGGACCCGACGACGGACTCATGACACGGACTCGCGACTCGGACTCACGAGACAAGTCGCGAGACGAAGTCACGCAACGAACTCACGCACGAACTCACGCGTTGGGGCGCGTCCTGTCCGCCGCCGCCCGCGCCATCGCCTCCAGTTGTTCCAGCATCGGCATCGGATCGACGCCGACGGTCCCTGGCAGGAAGTCGGCGATCTTCTCCGGGGTCCAGGCGCCCTCGGCGTACCCGGCGCGCAGTTCGCGGGGCTGGGCCCATACGGCGATCTTGGGTCCGGCGATCGTGTAGACCTGCCCGGTGATGCGTTCCTCGCGGGCCCGGTCCGACAGCAGGTAGACCACGAGGGCGGCCACGTCCTCCGGTTCGCCGATCTCCTTCAGCTCCATCGGGACGTTCGCCGACATGCGGGTACGGGCGACGGGCGCGACCGCGTTCGCGGTGACTCCGTACTTGTGCAGTCCGAGGGCCGCGCTGCGGACCAGCGAGATGATTCCGCCCTTCGCCGCGCTGTAGTTGGCCTGTGCGACCGATCCCTGGTGGTTGCCGCTGGTGAAACCGATCAGCGTGCCCGAGCCCTGTTTGCGCATCACCGCCGAGGCTGCCCGGAAGAGCGTGAACGTGCCCTTGAGGTGGGTGGCGACCACCGGGTCCCACTCCTGCTCGGACATGTTGAAGAGCATCCGTTCGCGCAGGATGCCGGCCACGCACACCACTCCGTCGATCCGCCCGTACGACGCGAGCGCGGTGTCGACGACATGCTGCCCGCCCGCCATCGTCGAGATGTCGTCGGCCACCGCGACCGCTTCCCCGCCGGCCGCCTCGATCTCCTTGACGACGGTGTCGGCGACCGAACTCGTGGGCTCGGCGCCCTCGACGGACACGCCGTAGTCGTTGACGACGACGCGAGCGCCCTCGGCCGCCGCGGCGAGGGCGACCGCCCGGCCTATCCCCCGCCCCGCGCCCGTGACGGCGATGACCTTGCCCGCCAAGAAGTTCCCCACGCCCGGCCCCTTCCCGCAGTTTCTGACGGTCCGTTAGATTCAACTCGGATTCTACGACCCGTCAGATACCTGGAGACAAGCCCCCGGGGAGGACTCATGTCGCTGCCGACGCTTCATCCGGAGTTCCACGAGATCGCCAAGCGCGTGAACAACTGGGGGCGCTGGGGGGCCGACGACGAGATCGGAACGCTGAACCTCATCACCGACGAGGTGGTCCGGGAAGCCGCCGCGGCCGTGCGGACCGGGCGCCGCGTGCCGCTCGCCCTCCCGCTCCAGCAGGACGGTGTGCAGACCGGGATGATCCCGGGGCGGGTCAATCCGCTGCACGCGATGGTGCAGATCAACCAGGAGATCTTCGGCCCCGGCACGGTGGCCTGCAGCGACGACGCCGTGACCATGGGCCTCCAGGCGGGCACCCACTGGGACGCGCTGACCCATGTCTCGCACTCCGGCAAGCTCTACAACGGGCGCCCCGCCTCCACCGTCACCCCGCACGGCGGCGCCGAGTTCAGCGGGATCGACAAACCGCGGCACATCGTCTCGCGCGGCGTCCTGCTCGACGTGGCGCGGGCGCGCGGCGAACACCGGCTGGCCGGCGGGTACGCGGTCACCCCCGAAGACCTGGAGGCGGCCGAGGAGTTGGCGGGCACACGGGTCCGGGCGGGCGACATCGTGCTCGTACGGACGGGGCAGATCCAGGTGTACCTGGCGGGCGACAAGCACGGGTACGGCTATCCGTCGCCTGGCCTGTCGGTGCGCACCCCGGAGTGGTTCCACGCCCGCGATGTAGCGGCGGTCGCCAACGACACTCTGACGTTCGAGATCTTCCCGCCCGAGATCGAGGACCTGTGGCTGCCCGTACATGCACTCGATCTGGTCGAAATGGGGATGTTGCAGGGCCAGAACTGGAATCTCGAAGAGTTGTCCACAGCCTGTGGACAAGAAAGCCGCTATGCGTTCCTGCTGTCGGCGATGCCGGAACCCTTCGTCGGCGGCACCGGCACACCCGTGGCACCCGTGGCGCTCCTCTAGGGCTCCAGGGGTCCGTTCGCCCGAGGGCCGGGTGGCGGCGCGCCTCCCCCACTCTCGACTGCACCCGGCCGGGAGGTCCCCCACCTCACCCCGGGCACGGCACCGCGCGCCGCCATCCGCCTCCGGCGTACCCGCCCTGCCCCCCTGGCCGCGGGGGAGCCGACGCCGAATCGCGACTCGCACTCGCCGAGGGCCCCCGTCACCGGAACCCTCGCCGTCCCCTCGCGGCGAATCGCTGAACACAAGCGTGATCAAACGGACACGCCACGTCAACACCCGCTCGGGGATTTATGGCGTTACACCCTATTTAAGACAGCGCGTACGGAAGCACGGCCCGGCGCATTCGGCCACTACCGCGGCCGTGTACACAGGTTTCGTGCATACATGCACAAAACCGTGCGCGCCCGCCGTCCACGGCCTGCCGCACGGAAACCGGGAGGCCGGGCGATCCGTACGGCCGGGAACTCGAAGTTTCGCGCCGCAGAGGGTGGATGGCACCTGGCGCGCCACGGGCACGGGAAGAGCTGGACCGCCTCGCACGAGGCGCGCGAGGAAGGCGAGGCGCGCGAGGAAGGCGAGATCGCCTCAGTGACCCGACCGGACCGGACCGCCTCGCACGGCATGGTCACGGGTGAGGCGGGATCGCCTCGCCGACCGGACTTGGCCGGACCGCACGGCGTGCGCGGGGAAGTGGCCGCCGGACCGCCGCTCAGACCGCCTCGTACGCGAAGCCGTCGGCCGAGTACGGGGCATCCGGCGAGGCACCCGAAGCACAGCGGTCCACCTCGCACCAGATGCGTTTGCCGGCACCCTCGGGATTCCAGCCCCAGCGGTCCGCGAGGCCGTCGACCAGTTCCAGGCCGCGGCCGTTGGTCTCGTCGCCGTCGGCGTGCCGGGGCAGCGGCGGACGGGTGCTGGCGTCGGCAACTTCGAGGCGCACGGTGGCAGCGCCCGCGCCGCCCGGCAGGCAGAGGCGCAGCACGGCCGGACACCCGGTGTGCACCACGGCGTTCGTGACAAGCTCGGAGACGAGCAGGATCAGCGTCTCGGCGAGTGGTTCATCGGCTTCTATCCCGGACCCCGCGAGCCTTGAACGGGCCCACTGCCGGGCTCGCCCCACCTCTGCGGGGTCGGGCCGGATCTCCAGCTGCACTTGAAGCACCTGCACCGCTCACACCATCCGAACCGGCGGACACATCGCCTCGCGCCTCACAAGGGCCACGATCGTAGCCATTTTCTGCATGGCCAGAACAAGGATCACGGAACGTGATTCCCTTGCGAGACAGCATGGTTGACGTACAGTCACCCCAACAAGCGCTTCGGGCATATTCCAGCGCGAAGGAGTACGCGTGCGGCATACTGTGCGACGCTCGCCACGGGGAGTCGAACAGGCAGGTACGGGGGTCCGCCCTGCCTTGCGAACGGCGCGCATCGCCGGGTTCGGCGCGGCCTCGGGGGCAACACCGGGATGGCTCAGCCTCAGAACCACTCGCATCCCACACAAGGTACCGGAGCCCGGCGCCGACTCCAGGCCGTGACAAGTCACGCCTAGGACACAACCCGGTCTCAACGCTCCGTGATTCCGGTTCGCCACGATCCGCGACATCCGCCCACGTTCCTCCCGCAGCACCCCAGGACAGCGGCCCCTTAAGCCGTCCCGGCCGCCAAGTCGTCCGCCAGCTCCTCCTCGCGCTGTGTGGCGCCACCCGCACGGTGCGTCCGTATCCACGCCCTCTTCAGGTGCAGATGGACGTCGGACTCCCAGGTGAAGCCCATGCCGCCGGACACCTGGAGACAGTCGCGGGCGCCGCGCACGGCGGCGTCGTCCGCGAGCAGGCGGGCCGCCGCGATGTCCACCGGGTCGGCGGTGACCGAGGCGGCGTAGACGGCCGCGCGGGCCACCTCGACCCGTACGAGCATGCCCGCACACAGGTGCTGCACCGCCTGGAAGGCCCCGATCGGCTGCCCGAACTGCTCGCGCGTCCGGGCGTGTTGCACGGCGGTCTCGCAGGTCCGGGCGGCACTGCCGAGCTGCTCGGCGGCGGTGAGGAGCGACGCGAGAAGCGCCTCCTCGGCCCGCGGAGGCGCGGGCGCGCCGAGCGTGTCCGGCGCCGGGGGGCCACCGAGCCCGGGCGGCCCCGGCGGACCGCCGGGGCCGCCCGGTGTCCAGGGACCCCGGAGTGCGCCGCTCTCGGGCCGCGAGGCGGTGGCGGCGGGCAGCCGGTGCAGGGGGGTGAGCGGGTCCACCGAGGCCAGCGGTTCGGCTCCGGTGGCGTTCCCGCGGACGACGTCGGCCTCGTCCAGCCATTCCACGAGCCCTCCGTCGACGGACGCGACGACCACCTCTCCGGTGGCGGCCCCGGCCACGGCGCCCGCGGCGAGATGCGTGGCGATCAGCGGGCCCGGCAGCAGAACCCGCCCCGCCTCCTCGAAGGCGAGCACGGCCTCCGGGAGGCCCTGTCCGACGCCGCCCTCCGCCTCGGGCAGGCGCAGCGCGAAGAACCCCGCCGCACCGAGCTCGTGCCACAGCTCCCGGTCAAGGACACGCCCACCGTCCGGATGCTTCCCGTCCGCCGTCCCGCGCGCCCCGCGCGCCCCGTCCGCCCTGTTCGCCCCGCGCGCCCCGTCCGCCCTGTTCGCCCCGCGCGCCCCGTCCGCCCTGTTCGCCCCGCCCGTCCCGCCCCGCCCGTCCGCCCGGTCGACGGCCGCGCGCAGCGCCTCCCGCCCGAACCGGCCCTCCAGCAGCTCCCTGATCCCGTGCCGCAAAGCCCTTTGATCATCCGTGAGTCGGAAGTCCATGTTCCGAACTCACCTCCCCTTGGGAAGGCCGAGGATCCGCTCGGCCACGATGTTCCGCTGGATCTGCGAGGTGCCGGCCGCGATGGTGTACGACAGTGACGACAGCCGGTCCAGGGTCCACTCCCGTCCCAGATCCAGGGCCTCGGGGCCGAGGACCTCGGCGGCGGCGTCGAACAGCTCCTGGCGGGCGTGCGAGTAGCTCAGTTTGAAGACCGAACCGCCGACGCCGGGCACTCCCCCCGTCGCCTGCGCCTCGCTGACGTTCCACTGGGTGAGCCGCCACAGCGCGCGGAACTCGGCGTTCAGCCGGCCGAGACGGCGGCGCAGTACCGCGTCGTCCCAGCGGCCGTTCTTCCGCGCCTCGCGCGCGACCTCGGACAGGACGCGTCGGCAGGCGATCACTTCGCCCACGAAGGCGGTGCCGCGCTCGTAGGAAAGCGTCACCATGGTCACGCGCCAGCCGTCGTTCTCGGCGCCGACCCGGTTGGCGACCGGGACGCGCACCTCGTCGAGGAAGACCTCCGCGAACTCGGTGGAGCCCGCGAGCGTCCGCAGCGGCCGGACGGTGATCCCGGGTGCGTCCATGGGCATCGCGAGCCAGGTGATGCCCCGGTGCTTACGGGCGGCGGGGTCCGTCCGCACCAGCAGCTCGCACCAGTCGGCGACCTCGGCGTGGGAGGTCCAGATCTTGGACCCGCTCACCACGTAGTCGTCGCCGTCCCGCCACGCGCGCGTACGCAGGGCCGCGAGGTCCGAGCCGGCATCCGGCTCACTGAAGCCCTGGCACCAGACCTCCTCGCCGCGCAGCACGGGCGGCAGCCAGCGCGCCCGCTGTCCGGCGCTCCCTTCGGAGGCGATGGTCGGACCGGCGTGCAGCAGCCCGACGAAGTTGGCCCCTACATAGGGAGCGCCCGCGTTCTCCGTCTCCTCCAGGTAGATGAGGTGCTGCGTCGGGGTGGCGCCCCGGCCGCCGGCGTCGACGGGCCAGTGCAGGCCCGCGTACCCGGCGTCGTACAGCATGCGCTGCCAGCCGAGGTCGTACGCCCGTCGCGCGGGCCAGTCGTCCGGGGACGGTTTCGGCGGCAGCGTCGGAAGGACCCCGGCGAGCCACGTCCGCAGGCGCGCGCGGAACTCCTCCTCCTCGGGCGTGTACGCCAGGTCCACTACAGGTCCAGGTCCAGCATGCGGATGGCGTTGCCGCGCATCAGCTTGTGGATCGTCTCGTCGTCGAGGCCCTTCACATGGTCGAGGGCGACTTCCTTGGTGTGCGGGAAGGTCGAGTCGACGTGCGGGTAGTCGGTCTCGAAGGTGGCGTTGTCGCGGCCCACCACGTCCAGGGACGCCACGCCGTGCTTGTCGCGGAAGAAGCAGCAGAAGATCTGCCGGTAGTAGTACGTCGACGGGGGCTCCGGGATCAGGTCCCTGACCCCGCCCCAGGCGCGGTGCTCCGACCAGACGTCGTCGGCGCGCTCCAGGGCGTACGGGATCCAGCCCATCTGGCCTTCGGAGTAGGCGAGTTTGAGGCGCGGGAACTTCACCAGGACGCCGCTGAACAGGAAGTCCATCATCGAGGCCATCGCGTTGTTGAAGGACAGCGAGGCCTGGACGGCGGGGGGCGCGTCGGGGGACGCGGCCGGCATCTGGGAGGACGAGCCGATGTGCATGTTCACGACCGTCCCGGTCTCCTGGCAGACCGCGAAGAACGGGTCCCAGTGGCCGGAGTGGATGGAGGGCAGCCCCAGGTGGGTGGGGATCTCCGAGAAGGTGACGGCCTTCACGCCCCGGGCGGCGTTGCGGCGGATCTCGGCGACCGCGAGGTCGATGTCCCACAGGGGGATCAGGCACAGCGGGATCAGCCGGCCGCCGCTGTCGCCGCACCACTCCTCGACCATCCAGTCGTTGTACGCCCGCACACAGGCGAGGGCGACTTCCTTGTCGTGCGCCTCGGCGAAGGTCTGGCCGCAGAAGCGCGGGAAGGTGGGGAAGCAGAGGCTGGCCTCGACATGGTTGAGGTCCATGTCCTTGAGCCGCTCGGCGGGGTCCCAGCAGCCGCGCCGCATCTCCGCGCGGGTGATGCCCTCCAGCGTCATCTCGTCGCGGTCGAAGCCGACGGCCGCGATGTTGCGCTTGTACGGGAACTTGAGGTCCTCGTAGATCCACCAGTCGGTCGGCGGACCGTCAGGGTCCATGGTGATCTGGTACTTGCCCGCGACGTAGGCGAGTTCGCCGATGCCGGCGGTGAGCGGCCGCGGACCGCGCTCCCGGTACTTTCGCGGCAGCCAGGTCTCGAAGAGGTGCGCGGGCTCGATCACATGGTCGTCGACGCTGATGATGCGGGGCAGTTCGGTCATGGTCCCCTCCGCCTGCGTACGGGTCCGTCCGCGGGTGTCCCCCACGACGCATCTGATGGGTCGTCAGATATTTGTTCAGGAGCAGGCTAGCCCCGCACCTATGGACCGACAAGGCGGCGAGCTCTACGCTCTGCGCACGATCTGACTACCCGTCAGCTACGGGTGCCGAAGCGAACGACCGCAGGGGGCCGAAGTGAACGACACCGCACACGCCCTGAGTTCCGCGCGCACGCTGTGGGAACTGGTCGCCCGCCGTGCCGACCTCACCCCCGACCGGCCCGTCCTGCTCCAGGGCGACCGCTCCCTGAGCTTCGGCGAGTTGCGCGACCGCGCCGAGCGGGTGGCGGCGGGTCTCCACGACAGGGGCGTACGCCCCGGCACGGTGGTCGCCTGGCAGTTGCCCACCCGGATCGAGACCGCCCTGCTGTCCTTCGCGCTGGCCCGGATCGGCGCCGTGCAGTCGCCCGTCATCCCCTTCTACCGCGACCGTGAAGTCGGCTTCGCACTGCGGGAGTCGAAGGCGGAGTACTTCGCCGTGCCGGGCGAGTGGCGCGGCTTCGACCACACCGCGATGGCGCACCGGCTCGGCGCCAAGAACGTCTTCGAGGCGTACGACACGCTGCCGGACGGGGATCCCGCCGTGCTGCCGGCCCCGCCCGCCGACGGCACCTCCGTCCGCTGGATCTACTGGACCTCGGGCACCACCTCCGACCCCAAGGGCGTGCTGCACACCGACCGTTCACTGATCGCGGGCGGCTCCTGCCTCGCCCACGCGTTGCGGCTGTCCGCCGACGACGTGGGCTCGATGGCCTTCCCGTACGCGCACATCGCCGGGCCCGACTACACGGTGATGCTGCTGTTGTACGGCTTCCCGGCCGTGCTGTTCGAGCACTTCGCGCTGCCCGCCGCCCTGGAGGACTACCGCAGGCACGGCGTGACGGTGGCGGGCGGGTCGACCGCCTTCTACTCGATGTTCCTCGCCGAACAGCGCAAGCGGCCAGGAGAGCCGGTCATTCCCACGCTGCGGCTGCTCGCGGGTGGCGGAGCCCCGAAGCCGCCCGAGGTCTATCACTCGGTCGTCCGGGAGATGGGTGTGCAGCTCACCCACGGGTACGGGATGACCGAGGTCCCGATGATCACGATGGGCGCGCCGGACGACACGGTGGAGAACCTCGCGACCACGGAGGGCAGGCCCCCGCAGGGCATGGAGATACGGATCGTGGACCCGGCGGGAGCCTCCCGGCCGTGCGGTGTCGACGGGGACGTACGGCTCAGGGGGGAGGCCGTGTGCCAGGGGTATCTGGACCCGGCGCAGACGGCGGAGGCGTTCGACGGGGAGGGGTTCCTGATCACCGGGGACGTGGGGCATCTGACCGGGAGCGGTCACCTCGTTCTCACCGGCCGGGTGAAGGACATCATCATCCGCAAGGGCGAGAACATCTCCGCGAAGGAGATCGAGGACCTGCTGCACCGGCACCCGGCGGTCGGGGACGTCGCCGTGATCGGGCTGCCCGACGCCGAGCGCGGGGAACGCGTCTGCGCGGTGGTCGAACAGCCGCCGGGAGCAGCGGAGTTGACGCTGGCCGCGGTGACGTCGTATCTGCGCGGGGAAGGGCTGTCCGTGCACAAGCTGCCGGAGCGGCTGGAGGTCGTGGACGCCCTTCCGCGCAACGAGGCGCTGCGGAAGGTGCTCAAGTACCGGCTCAGGGAACGCTTTTCGGGGTGAGGCCCCGGCCGACCGGCCGGCCCGGTCCACCCAGGGTCGGCCGTCGGAGGTCCGCGTGCGGGCGGACCGACCCGTCCCGGGTGAGCGGTCGGCCGGACCGGTCCGCGGACCCGGCCGGCGGGGTGTGCGTCGGCCCGGTCCCGAAGCGCCCTATTCCGGCACGGTGAAGTAGCGGGCGAACGCGCTCACGACCTCCGTCTCGCCGATCCGTCCGTCGGCGTCCGCGTCCAGGGCGGCGGCCGCGCCGGCGGCGATGTCGTCACCCACTCCGAGGGCCCCGAGAACGCGCGCGGTCTCCTCGACCGTGGCCACGCCGTCCCCGTCGGTGTCCGCCACCGCGAGGGCCGCGTGCAGGAAGGGGCGGGCGATCTCGGCGAACCGGTCGGGGTTGTCGCGCAGCCGCTTCACGGCGCCGCTCACGAACTCCTCGCGGGTGATCCGCTGGTCGCCGTCCCGGTCCGCTATCCCGGCCATGCCCTGCCAGAACGCCTCGGCGCCGATGTACAGGGCCTGGCCCTTGTCCGACCTGGCCGCCGTACCGAACTCGGCGAGAAGTGCCTTGGTCGCGGCGTTGAAGTCCTCCCGGTCGATATAGCCGTTGCCGTCCTGGTCGAAGCCGGCGAACCGGGCGGCGATCCTGCGCTCGTACTCGGTACTGACCATGGTGTGTTCGGACCGCCTCACTTCTCAGCCGGCCTGGGCCGGACTGCACTTCATCTGGCACGGAGCGTACGACGCCCCGACCTCCCGGGGAGCCGGAAAACGACGGTTGTACCAAGACCGCAAAAATTCTGGAACAACGGCGTGGCGGTGCGTCGCGCAACGAGCATGGGGCGTCACTCCGGGCAAGGGCGGGGCAGGGACAAGGCGGGGCGAGTGCGGGGCGAGGGCAGGGTTTCGGGGCGGGTGCCCGTGCGGGTGCGGGCGGCCGGTCGGAAGGGGTGACGGCCGGCCGGTCACGCCGACAGCGGGCGGGACTCCTCGTCGACGGCCGCGTCGACGTCGGGGTACACGTCGAAGAGGCGGCGCACGCCGAGGGCCCCGAGGACGCGGTTGACGTGGGAGCCGTCGGCCGCCCCCTGGGCGGGCAGGATCAGCCGCAGACGCCCCCGGCAGGAGCGCATGAGGCGGCGGGCGGCGATCAGGACGCCGACACCGCTGGAGTCGCAGAACACGACCTCGGAGAGGTCCAGGACGATGCTGTGCCGGCCTGCGGCCACCACGTCGTGCACGCTCTGGCGCAGCGCCGGAGACGTCACGAGGTCGAGCTCGCCCGACACCCGCAGCACGGCCCACTCGCCCTCCTGGCCGCCCACGGCGCCCGGACCACCCGTACTCCCTCTCCCCGCGCCGCCCGCGCCGCTGTCGCCGTCGGTCACGTCGGTCACGTGGGTCACCTTGAGCGTCACCGCCACGCCTCTCGCTCGCCTCGCCCAGCAGAAACGGAAGCACTCCGTACGCTTCCTTCCAGCGCGGCTGCCCCGCCTTAGTTCCATGAAACACGGATCCCGCCAGGAAGAAACGCCTGTGTACGGTCGAAAATGCTTCACGAGGGTTCTCTTTCGGTCGCGTACGACCAGTTGCGGTCAGATCCGGGGATGGAAGTGGCACGCCTTTTACCATCCATCGCCTGTCCAGGGGCGCACATTGACGCAAAGGGGCGTGCGTTGTCGGACGTGCCGACTACATTCAAGACAGCAGTTGCGCACAGGCTGGACAGCGGCACCGCATGGCTGGACAGCGGCAGGGGACACGGCCGGGACACCTGCCGGACACAGAGACACCCGGACACAGGGACACAGAGACACACGGACGGGCGCCGGACACGACCAGGGGTGAGGGGGCCGTATGGCGACGCAGGACGCACCGCCCCGCTGGGACCGCAAGATGCAGCAGCGGCTCTCACGCGGAGAGGCGGCCGCGCTCGGTGAGCTCTACGACCGGTTCGCGTCGCTCGTGCACGGTCTCGCCCATCGCGTGCTCGGAGACGAGCGGGCCGCCGACGGGATCACCCGCGAGGTCTTCGCCCACGTCTGGGAGAACCCCGACGCCTACGACCCCAAGCAGGGCCCGCTGCGCTCCTGGGTCGCCACGCTGACCCACCGCCTGGCCGTGCAGCGTCTGCGCGCCACCGAGACCGCCGCGCTCGCCCGGGGCGGCGACGGCACCGCCGAGGAACTGGAGCGCAAGGTGCGCAGCGCGTCCGTCGCCGCCCGCGCGGACTACATCGTCACGTCCATGCCGACCCCGTTGCGGGCCGCCCTGGAGCTCGCGTACTTCCAGCGCCGCGACTACCGCCAGGCCGCCGCCGACCTCGGCGTCACCGAGGACGAGGCCCGCCGCCGGCTCCGCCTCGGCCTCCAGCTCCTGTCCACCGCCCACGACACCGGACCCACCGGCGCACCGCCGGAATACGGGGGTGCGCGGTGAGCGAGGGAACGGACCGTTTCGAGTCGTTCGACGACGAGGACGGGCGCGAGGACGTGCATGCCGACGAGGGCGTGAACGGGCACGAGGACCGGCACGAAGGCATGCACGAGGACCGGCACAGCTGCATGCACGAGGACGGGCAGGAGGACGTGGGCAGCGTCGGTGACGCCGGGCCGCGGCCGGACAGGCCGCCGCGCATACCAATGCCGCGCACCTCCGTGGAGGACACCGGACTGCCGCTGCCCGAACCGGCCGCCCCGCCCGGACCGGCGGCCCTCGTCCTCGAACACCGGGTCCTGAAGTCGCTGCTCGGAGCGTGGGCGCTGGCCGCCTGCTCGGCGGACGAGACGACGGCCGTCGAGGAACACCTCGGGTACTGCGGCTCGTGCGCGGAAGAGGCGCTGCGGCTGCGCGAGGCGGTCGGGCTGCTGCACCCGGCGGAGAGCCTCGACCTGAACCCGACGCTGCGCACCCGCGTCCTGACGAGCTGCCTGGACCGGCGCCCGCCGCGTATACCGGTACCCGAGTGGGCCGCTCCGTACGACGCGGAGACCGCCCGCCTCGACGCCCTGCTCCAGGACATCGGCGGCTCCGAATGGCACGCGCCCGTGCGGCTGCGCTGGTTCGAGGGCGACGGGTCCGTGAGCCGCCGTACGACGGTCGCCGGGGTCATCGCCCATCTGCTGACCGTCGACGGACTGGTCGCCGTCGCGCTGGGTCTTGACGACCCGCTCGGCGGGGCCGACGCGGAGCGGCCGACACCGCAGGATCGCACCGAGGCGTACTGGCGTGCCTCGCGCGTCCCGCCCACCCGGTCCGTGCGCGCCCCCTGGCGGGAGCAGAGCCACAGCATCGTCCGGACGGTGTCGTTCGTGGAGGGAGGCACCTCCCACGCGGGCGAGGCCGCGGGCGGGGAGGGCTCCGGGCGGCTCACCGTGGCGTACGGCGGTTTCGATCTGCCGCTCAGCGACTCGATGCTGGACCGGGCCTTCGAGTGCTGGGTGCACGCGGGGGACATCGCCGACGCCGTGGACTACCCGTACGAACCGCCCGCTCCCCGGCACCTCCACCGGATGATCGACCTGGCCGCGCGGATGCTGCCCGTCTCGCTCGCCGAGCGGCGCCGGGCCGGGCTGTCGGCCCCGTCGGCCCGGCATCTCGTCGCGGCGGGCGCTCCGGGGCGCAGCCTGCGCCTCGAGATCGAGGGCTCCGGGGGCGGCGAGTGGCTCATCCCGCTCGATTCGCCCGGCGCCGTCGGCTCCGCCGAGCGCGAGGTGGCCCATGTCGCCCTGGACGGGGTGGAGTTCTGCCGCCTGGCCGCGGGCCATGTGTCCCCGGAGGAGGCGGCCGCCGGACAGGACGGCGACCGCGAGGCCATCAGGGATGTGCTGTTCGCGGCGGCGTCACTGAGCCGGATGTAACCCGGCCGCGGCGGCGAACCCACGACCGCCCGACACCTCTGTGCCCGTACGCCCGCATGCCCGAGCGCCCGTACTCAGTCACCCGGTCACACAGTCACGCGGTCACGCGAAGATGACCGTCCGGCGCCCGTTCAGCAGGATGCGGCGTTCCGCGTGCCACTTCACCGCGCGGGCCAGCGCCTGGCACTCCACGTCACGGCCGATGGCGACCAGCTGGTCGGGGGTGACGCCGTGGCCGACCCGCTCGACCTCCTGCTCGATGATCGGGCCCTCGTCGAGGTCGGCGGTCACGTAGTGCGAGGTGGCGCCGATGAGCTTGACCCCGCGGGCGTGCGCCTGGTGGTACGGCTTGGCGCCCTTGAAGCTCGGCAGGAAGGAGTGATGGATGTTGATGATGCGGCCGCTGAGCTGCTTGCACAGGTCGTCCGACAGGACCTGCATATAGCGCGCGAGGACGACCAGCTCGACGCCCTTCTCGCGCACCAGCTCCAGCAGCTGCGCCTCGGCCTCGGCCTTGGTGTCCCTCGTCACCGCGATGTGGTGGAAGGGCACGTCGTACGACCCCACGAGCTCCGCGAAGTCCGTGTGGTTGGAGACCACTGCGGCGATGTCGACGGGCAGCGCACCGATCCGCGCGCGGAAGAGCAGGTCGTTCAGGCAGTGGCCGAACTTGCTGACCATGAGCACGACCCGCATCCGGTCCTCGGCCCGGTGGATCTGCCATTCCATGTGGAAGGCGTCACCGATCGCCGTGAAGCTCGCGCGCAGCTTCTCCACCGTCACCGGCGACTCCGCCGAGAAGTGGACGCGCATGAAGAACAGACCCGTGTCGTGGTCGCCGAACTGCTGACTGTCCTCGATGTTGCAGCCGGTCATGAACAAGTAGCTCGACACGGCGTGCACGATGCCCTGCTTGTCGGGGCAGGAGAGAGTCAGGACGTACTGCTCGGCGGCGGGCGCGCTCCCGCGGACGGACGGCTCATTCATGCGGGACAGGGTCCCATACCAGGCCCCCGCGACGGAGCGCCGTCCCGCCACGCGGACGCCACGGAGGCACCCCCGGCCGAGCCGCGGCCGACCCCCGGCCGAACCGCTAGGCCGACCGCGTAAGGATGCGCAGGACCTCAAGGGTGCGCGGAGGCGCGTCCGGGTCCTCGCCGTCGCTCGACGCCAGCCGTACGTGCGCGGCGCGCGCGGCCTGCAAGGCGTCCGGCCACCCCTGGTGGTCGAGATAGGCGGAAACGGGCGCGTCCGGTCCGACCTGGTGCATGATCCGCAGGACCCGCAGGACGGCGCTGTCCACGAGGGCCGCCTCCTGGGAGTCCCGGAAGATCGTGCCGACGTACTTCTCGGCCGACCAGTTGTCCAGCCAGGTGTCCTCGACCAGGCGGTACACGGCGTCGGTGACGTCGCCGTACCCGTCGATGCCGGCGAGCCAGACGTCTCGTTGGAAAGCGGGGTCGGAAAGCATGTGCAGCGCGGAGCGCACATTGCTGCGCCAGCGCCACCAGGGCATGTCGTTCAGTGGCATGCCGCCCATGGTGGATGAGCGACGACCGCGACGGGAAGAGTTCTCCGAGTCTTGCACGGTCACCGATCGTACGTTCCCTATGAAAATCAGTTCATCGACCCCTGCAATTCACCTCTACGTCACCCAGTGTCGACCACGGGTCACACAAGGGTTTTTCGTGTGGGGGAATCGTGCATGCCCATGACCGGTAGGCGACGTACTCGCACCACCTCCCCCCTTTCGCCCCGGCCCCGCAAGGCCAAGCTGCTGTACGCGAGCGCGCTGGTCGCGTGCGCGTCGGTTGCCGTCGGATGCGGGGTCATCCCTGGTGCCACGGGGGGCTCCGGGGATGGCCCCGTCAAGGTAATGACCTGGGCGCCGGAGAAGACCAACGCAACGAACAAGCCCGGAATGCCGGCGTTGGCCAAGGCCTACGCGCGCTGGGTCAACTCCCACGGCGGCATCAACGGCCGTCAGCTGGAGGTCCTCACCTGCAACGACCACAACGACTCGGTCGCCGCCGCGCACTGCGCCGAGCGGGCGGCCGACGAGAAGGTCGTCGCGGTCGTGGGTTCCTACAGCCAGCACAGCCGTTCGTTCCTCGCCCCGCTGGAAAGCGCGGGCATCCCGTACCTCGGGGGCTTCGGCGTCACCGACGACGAGTTCACCAGCCCCGTCTCCTACCCCGTCAACGGCGGTCAGCCCGCGCTGCTGGCGGGCCTCGGCGAGCAGCTCGGCAAGAACTGCGGTCCCGTCTCGCTCATCCGCCCCGACACCATCGCCGGTGACGAGCTGCCGGTGCTGCTCAACTCCGGCCTGAGGGCGCTGGGCCACTCGCAGGTCGCCGACCAGCGGGCGGCCGAGGACGCCACCGAGTACTCCCGGCCGACGCGGCTGGCACTCCAGCACGCGACCTCCGAGTCGGCCGAGCAAGGCTGTGTGGTTCCCGCGCTCGGTGACCGCACGAACACCTTCATGGACTCCTTCCGGCGCGACAGCGCGGCCTACGCGAAGGTGCACACCGGCACCGTCATCAGCAGCATCGACCAGTCGCAGATCGACGCCTCCGGCGGCAAGTCGGGCCCCTACGAGGGGTCGTACGTCACCGGCTGGTACCCGACCGTGAACGACGCGCGCTGGAACGAGATGCGCAGCGTGATCAAGGAGGAGGCCTTCGGCGACAACCGGATCGATCCCGCCGACGCCGGAGTGCAGACCACCTGGATCGCCTACACAGTGCTGAAGAAGGTCATCGAGTCCCTCGGCGCGGGCGAGGTCTCGTCGCTCACCATCCGGCGCGAACTCGACAGCGGCCTCAAGGTGACCACGGGCGGGCTCACGCCGACGCTCAGCTGGCGCTTCGACGACCTGACCTCGACCGGCGACTTCGCGCGCCTCGTCAACGCCGATGTCACCTTCCAGGTCATTCGCGACGGTCAACTGACAGCGCAGCGAGACGGGTTCATCAACATGGCGAAGACGCTGGAGAAGGCGGAATAGCCACCCCGGACCACCAGGAACCTGGACCATGCGCCCAGGGACCCGGGACCCGGGACCCGGAACCAGAACAGCGTTCACAACAAAGCCCGGCCCCCTCGCCGTTCAGCGAGGGGGTCGGGCTTTCGTATGGGTCAGAGCTGAGTGCGGGTCAGAGCTGGGTGCGGGTTCGCTGCGTCAGTCCGTACTTGGACGCGATGGAGTTCCACAGCCTCGCGGCCTTCTCCTTCTGGGCGGAGGCCGTGCCACTGGCGGCGTCGCCCGCTCGGGTCTCCCCGGTGTGGCGGCCCTGGCCCTTGCGGCAGCCCTTCTTGTCGTTGTTGACCTGGTCGGCCCAGGCCGCGTAGTGGTTGTCGGCCGCCGCGGAGGCCTTCCAGCCGTTGGTGAGGGCGGCGGCCAGCGCGTCGTGGTTCGGCAGCTTGTCGACCGCGAGGGAGGAGAGCCGGGTGACCAGCTCGCCGCGCTGCTTGGCAGCGTCCCGCAGATCACTGGCCGCCTGGTCGAGGTTGTTGCACACCTTCACGTCCGCCACGGCGCCGATCACCGAGTCACGGCTGCTGGTGCTGTCCGCGAGGAGCTTGTCCAGCTCGACGGCCTGTGCCTTCACCGGGTCGCCGGCGGCCGCCGACGAACCCTGCGTGGCGGGCGCGGTCGCGGCCACCGTCTTGCCGGTGTCGTCGTTGCCGCCGCCTCCGCCGCCGCCGCTGAGCAGGGCGCCCGCGCCGACGCCGAGCACGATGATGCCGATGCCGACGGCCGCGATCACCGGGACGCGTGAGCCGCTGCGGCCACCGCCGCCCGCTCCGTCGCCGTCGGAGGGGCCACCACGCCGGGTGGCGGCCCGGCCACCGGGCGCGCCCGGCACGGGCTGCGCGCCGTACATGTCGCCCCCGCCGCGCGGGGCCTGCGGGGCGGCCGCGTCGATACGCGGCAGCATCTGCGTCGCCCCGGCCGCTTCCGGCTCACTGCGGAAGAGATTGTCGAACTCCGCCGGGGGCTGCCGTTCCTCCGGCGCGCCGGCGGGCATCCCGTAGGACCCGGACGGCTGCGCGGGCACGGGCGGGATGTACTGCGTGGCGTCGGCGTCCGAACCGGCGGCGGACGGCAGCGATCCGGTGCCGGGAACGCCCTGCGGCGCCTGCCCGAGATACTGCGTCGCTTCGGGCCGGACCTCGGGCGGCAGCGCGCCGGGTCCCACCGGCGGTATGAACTGCGTCGCTCCCTCGTCGCCCCCCGGGGCGGCCGGTATGTAAGGAATGTACTGAGTCGCCCCGTCTTCACCGCCGGGCGGCAGCGACGCGCCCTGTCCGGTGTGCCCGCCCTGCTGGTCATGGGCCCCGAAATTGCCGTAGCCGTCGTATCCGGCAGCCGCGTGCGAGCCGTGCGCCCCCGGCGCATAGCCGTTCTGGGCGCCGTACGACGAGGACTGCGCACTCTCGGGCGGCAGCGGTGCGGAGCCGGATCCCTGCTGCGCGTAGCCCTGCGCCTGCTGTGCGCCGTGCGGGTCCGACGCCGGCCAGCCCTGGGGCTCGGAGGACGCGGAGGCCTCCCACGACTGGGTGGCGTTCACGGGCGCACCCCAGCCGTCACCGGGCTGCGGGGCCGGGGCGGCCGACTGGTCGGGGCCCCACTGTCCGCCCCAGGCGGGAGCGCTCGCCGGGGTCACCCGGTCACCCGTCGTACCCGGCAGCAGCGGCTCGCTACCGTCGGAGGGCAGCACGATGCCTTCGCGCGCGGGCCGCGCCGAGGGCTCCTCGCCCTGTCCACTCTGCGTCACCGGGACTCCTACGAATGGGGGACCTTCGGAATCATCGGCTCACGCTACCGGGTCCCCACAACTCGGTGCTACGCAGCACCTGCAGTGACCCCCGCACCGTGTGACACGGGTAACGAAACCGCCCCCGAATGCGCTGTATCTCACCTCCTTCGCTCACAGCGCCCCCGTTTTCCCGGCGTTCACGCCAGTACAGGCCATATGTTCATACGCGCGAGCCCGAAGACGCGGAAGAGAAATGATCACACCCCTGCCGGAAGCCGGGCGATCGCGTCAACGCTCCCGGACGACTCCCCAGGCCCTCACATCAAGCTCACGCCGCAGCGCACACGCCACGGCTCGCACGGGGTGCGGGTCGCATGGGGTGCGGGTCGCATGGGGTGCGGGTCGCATGGGGCGGTCATGGGGCGCACGCGGCGTGCGCCCCCAGCGGGACGCACACCGGTCCGGCCACGCCGGGCGCAGCACGCTCAACCCAAGTGCCCCACAAGTGCGTTCACGCCGCCGCCTGCAACTCCATGCGCGCCCCGAACTCCCGCACCACGGCCTCGTCCTGGAACGGCTCCAGGCGCTGCTGCAGGTCCTCCAGGTACTCGGAGCCACGGTTGGAGCGGAGGGTGCCGAGCAGTTCGACGGCGCGCAGACCGGTGTTGCAGGCCTGCTCCACCTCGCGCTGCTGGACCTGTGCCGTGGCCAGCAGGACGTAGCCGATGGCCCGGCGGCGGGCACGCGACTCGGGATGCCCGGCCAGGGACTCCTCGGCGCACCGCGCGGCGGCCTCGGCCTGACCGAGGTCCCGGTGGCAGTGGGCCAACTCGTCGGCCAGATAGGCCTCGTCGAAGTGCGCGATCCACGTCGGGTCGTCCCCTGAGGCGGCGTCGGCGTTCTCCAGAGCCGTGACGGCCCGCCCGGACGCCACCTGCGCGGCGCGCGCGTCGCCCATCAGCGCGTGCCCGCGCGCCTCGGCGGCGTGGAACATCGACTGCGCCCGCGGTGTCACCCGCCCGCGCGCCCCCTCCTGGGCCGCCCGCGCCAACTGCGCGATCTCGCGCGGATTGCCGAGCTGCGCGGCCAGGTGGCTCATGGACGCCGCGAGGACGTAACCGCCGTAACCGCGGTCACCGGCCGCCTGAGCGAGCCGCAGCGCCTGGATGTAGTAGCGCTGGGCGAGCCCCGGTTGACCGGTGTCGATGGCCATGTAGCCGGCGAGTTCCGTCAACCGGGAGACCGCGGCGAACAGTTCGCGTCCGACCGCCTCCCGGTAGGAACCGGCGAGCAGCCCGGAGACCACGCTGTTCAGGTAGTGCACGACGACCGGGCGCACATGCCCGCTGCCGTACTGGTGGTCGAGCTCGACGAGGGCCTGCGTCATCGCGCGGACCGCCGCCACGTCCGAGAGCCCGACGCGCGGGCCCGCCGAGCGGGCGACCTGCGAGTCCGGCGACGAGATCAGCCAGTCGCGGCTCGGCTCGACGAGCGCGGAGGCGGCGACGGACGACCCGGACAGGAAGTCCCGTCGCCCCACGTCGCTGCGCCACAGCTCGCAGACCTGCTCGATGGCCCCCAGTATGGTCGGCGAGAACTGGAGACCGACGCCGGACGCCAGGTTCTTGCCGTTGGCCATGCCGATCTCGTCGATCGTGACCGTCCGGCCGAGCTTGCGGCCGAGCGCCTCGGCGATGATCGCCGGAGCCCGGCCCCGCGGCTGCTGACCTCGCAGCCAGCGCGCGACGGACGTCTTGTCGTAGCGCAGATCGAGTCCGTGCTCCGCTCCGCACATGTTGACCCGGCGGGCCAGCCCGGCGTTCGAGCAGCCCGCTTCCTGGATGAGTGCCTGCAGTCGCTCGTTCGGCTGCCTGGCGATGAGAGGCCTTGCGGCCATGGCGTACCCCCTGTGGCTGCGGTGCCTGCCCACGCACCGAGTTGACGTGTCTTCACCTGCCGACCACCGAAAGAAGCCGGCCAGGAAGATCAATGCCCCGCAGACATACCGAAGATGCGAGACATGTGAGGATTGCCGGGGTAAGGGTGGTTGCCCGACCCCACCCCTGATTACCCACCACCGGCTGCCGTTCCCCCTGCGCGCCCCCACACGTGCATCCATGCGCCCCAGGCGAGGAATCGATGCTCCTCCCCCGCGCGCGTGTCCCCCGTAACCCGAGGTGGACGCGGGAGTTGAGATCCACGTGGAAGAGACCATCGCAGGCACCGAGTCCGCGCAGATCCCCCAGCAGCGTGGCGAATCGCTGCAGGAAACCGCTGTGCGCTATGCCGGGGAACGCCACTGGGACGTGTTCCCCGGCACCTGGCTGGAAGTGGCCGACGGGGTGCTGCTCTGCTCCTGCGGCGAGCCTGCCTGTGCCGTGCCCGGGGCGCATCCGACGCGCGAGGACTGGGCGACCCAGGCGACGGGCAGTGCGACCGTCGTGCGGCGGCTCTGGTCGATGCGGCCCACGGCGTCGATCCTGCTGCCCACGGGGCGCACGTTCGACGCGATCGACGTGCCCGAGACGGCCGGGTTCCTGGCGCTCGCCCGCATGGAGCGGATGGAGCTCACCCTCGGGCCGGTGACGTGCACACCGGACCGGCGCATGCACTTCTTCGTGCTTCCCGGCGCCGCGGCGAAAGTCCCCGGTCTGGTACGGACGCTGGGCTGGCCGCCCGCCTCGCTCGACCTGGTCGCGCTCGGCGAGGGAGCCTATGTGGCCGCGCCGCCGACCCGGTTCGGCTCCCGGGGTGCCGTGCAGTGGGCCTGCCGGCCGACGCCCGCGAACCGCTGGCTGCCGGACGCGGAGGAGCTGATCTCGCCGCTGACCTACGCCTGCGGACGGGATCGGTAGAGGTACGCAGGGGTCCGCAGAGATCGGGAGAGGTACGCAGGGGTTCGCGGAGGGCCGCAGAGATCGGCAGAGAGCCGCACAGGATCCGCAGAGATCGGGAGAGGTCCGCAGCGGGCCGCAGTGATCTGCGGGGCTCCGGCGGAGATCGACAGAGACTGGTAGGGGCGGGTAGCAGGCGGCCGTAGGCCCTTAGGGTGCCTGTATGAGCGAGGGAGCGAAGGACGGCGGCGTGCCCGCCGTACGTGTGCGGGGGCTCTGGAAGCGGTTCGGGGAGCAGGTCGCCGTGGCCGGGATCGATCTGGAGCTTCCCGCGGGGCAGTTCATCGGGCTCGTCGGGCCGAACGGGGCCGGCAAGACGACCACCCTGTCGATGGTGACCGGGCTGCTCAGGCCCGATCAGGGCACCGTCGAGGTCGTCGGTCGCGACGTGTGGCGCGACCCGGTGGAGGTGAAGGCGCGGATCGGCGTGCTGCCCGAAGGGCTCCGGCTCTTCGAGCGGCTCTCGGGGCGCGAACTGCTGGGATACATTGGCCGGTTGCGGGGTCTGCCGGGCGCCGAGGTCGACAAGCGTGCCGCTCAGCTCCTCGACGTCCTCGACCTCGCGGGCGCGCAGCACAAACTCGTCGTCGACTACTCGACCGGTATGCGCAAGAAGATCGGTCTGGCCTGCGCCCTCCTCCACAACCCCGAAGTCCTCTTCCTCGACGAGCCGTTCGAGGGCGTCGACCCGGTCTCCGCGCAGATCATCCGCGGTGTCCTGGAGCGGTACACCGCGTCCGGCGCCACCGTCGTCTTCTCCTCGCACGTGATGGAGCTGGTCGAGTCGCTGTGCGACTGGGTCGCCGTCATGGCCGCCGGACGCATCCGCGCGCACGGCCCGCTCGCCGACGTACGCGGCAGCGCGCCCTCGCTCCAGCAGGCCTTCCTGGAGCTCGTCGGCGCGCACGGCCGGGGCACCACGGCCGACCTGGACTGGCTGGGCGGCGGGGCTCCCCGGTGAGCGCCGGCACCGGCGTCTCCGCCGCGTCGATCACCCCCGTCGTCGTACGCCTGAAGCTGTCGCTCCTGCGCAACGGGCTGCGGCAGTCGGCCGGGCGGCGGGCCGCGTTCATCGTCTCCACGGTGCTCGTGCTGCTCTTCGCCGCGCTCCAGCTGCTCGGCCTGATCGCTCTGCGCGGCAACGCGCACGCCACCGCCGTCGGCGTCCTGCTCGTGGCGATCCTGGCGCTCGGCTGGGCCGTGATGCCGCTGTTCTTCCCCAGCGGCGACGAGACGCTCGATCCGACGCGGCTGGTGATGCTGCCGCTGCGGCCGCGGCCGCTCGTCCGGGCGCTGCTGGCCGCCTCGCTGGTCGGCGTCGGACCGCTCTTCACGTTCTGTCTGCTGCTCGGTTCGGTGATCTCGGTCGCGCACGGGGCGGCGGCGTACGCGACGGCGGTGGCCGCCCTCGCGCTCGCCCTGCTGGTCTGTGTGGCGCTCGCGCGGGCCGTCGCGGCCGCCAACATCCGGCTGCTGTCCAGCCGCAAGGGCCGCGATCTGGCGGTGCTCAGCGGACTGGTCGTCGCGGTCGGCGCGCAACTGGTCAACTTCGGCGCACAGCGGCTCGGTTCGGCGGGCGGCCTGTCGAAGCTGGACCCGGCGACGGACGTTCTGCGCTGGATCCCGCCCGCGTCGGCGATCGGCGCCGTGGACTCGGTGAGCGACGGATCGTACGGGGCCGGGATCGCCCAGCTCGCGCTGTGCGCGGCCGCCCTGGCGGGGCTCCTGGCGCTCTGGTCCCGTCATCTGACGCGGCTGATGACCTCGCCCGACGGGTCCACGCTCCAGGCCGCGGAGCCCGCCGGCCGGGAGCCCGGCTCGTCGGGGATCGCGCGCCTGCTCCCGGCCGGGCGCACCGGCACGGTCATGGAGCGCAGCCTGCGGTACGTGTGGCGCGATCCGAAGACCAAGGCGGCTTGGGTAACCTCGCTGGCCATCGGGCTGATCGTGCCGGTGTTCAACGCGCTCCAGGGCACCGGCTCGGTCTACTTCGCGTGTTTCGCGGCGGGGATGCTCGGGATCCAGATGTACAACCAGTTCGGACAGGACACGTCCGCGTTCTGGATGGTCGCGCTGACGATCTCCTCGACCCGCGACGCGTACGTCGAACTGCGCGGGCGGGCACTGGCCCTGCTGGTGATCACCCTGCCGTACGCGACGCTCGTGACCGCCCTGACGACCGGGCTGCTCGGCGCGTGGGGGAAGCTGCCCGAGGTGCTCGGCCTGTCCTTCGCGCTGCTCGGCGCGATGCTGGCGACCGGCGCCTGGTCCTCGGCCCGCTTCCCGTACTCCATCCCCCAGGAGGGCTACAAGAACGTGGCCCCCGGTCAGGCCGGCCTCGCCTGGATCGCCATCTTCGGCGGCATGGTCTCGGCCGCCCTGCTCGCCGCCCCCGTCATCGCCCTCACGATCTGGCTGAACGTGAGCGCGGACGGGGACCGGTGGAGCTGGCTGCTGCTGCCCGTGGGGGCCGTCTACGGGGCTCTGATCACGCTTCTCGGGCTCCGGTTGGCGGCACCCCGGACGGCGCAGCGCCTGCCGGAGATCCTGGCGGCGGTCAGCAAGGGGTGAGAGCGCACGGGCTGCGCCGGTTCTAGGCGGTGAGCACGCCGTCCAGGAACGGTTCGATCGCGGCGCGCCACGCCTCGGGCTGGTCGTAGTGCACGAGATGGCCGGCGTCGGCGACCTCCGCGTACTGGCCGCGCGGCAGGACCCGGACCATCTCCTGGGACTCCGCCCGGCCGAGCTCGCCGTCGAGTCCACGTACGACCAGGGCGGGGCAGCGGACCTGGGCGAGCTCCTCCCAGTGGGCGTCGTACACCCATGTCTGGCGGGACTTGAGCATCTGTTCCGGTTCGAAGACCGGGCGCCAGCCGTCGGACGACTCGTGCATCACCTCGGCGTAGAACTCGCCGCGGGAGGGATTGCGGCGCTCCACCCAGGGGTCGTCCTCGCCGAACCACTTCCGTACGTCGGCGAGCGTGGCGAAGGGGACGGGCCAGGCCCTGAACCAGTCCTCCCACTCGCGCTGCGAGGCGGCACCCAGTGCCGAGGCCCGCATGTCGCAGATGATCAGGGCGCGGACGAGATCGGGGCGCTTGGCGGCGAGCTGCCAGCCGGTCAGCGCGCCCATGGCGTGACCGATGAGGACGGCCGGTCCGAGACCGAGCTGGTCGAGGGCGGCCTCGGCGTCCTCGACATAGGCCTCACGGGTGTACTCGGCCTCCGGGGCCTTGTCGCTCTGGCCGTGTCCTCGCTGATCGAGGGCGATGGCCCGGTGCCGCTCGGAGAGCCAGCGGGCGGTGGACGCCCAGTGCGAGGCGCGGCCCATGAGACCGTGCAGTAACAGCACGCCGGGCGCCTCGGAGGCCCTCGGCGGGTCGCTCTTGGGAGGATCGGCGAACTCCCAGGCAGCGAGGCGTACACCGCCCGCTCCCGTCACGTCGATGCGCCGCACCATCGGTAATGGCACCCCCCTAGCTCGCTCGGACCGGGCCGCTCCCGCACGTGCCGGCCGGTCCACTCGTACCGCTTCCTGCCGCTGCTCCTGCCGTGTTGCCCGGTGTCCCTATGTGTACTCCCGCCACATCGCCACGTTATCGAATGGGGTTTCGAAACTGGCCTTTCCGGCCGCAACACCCCTCGTTCGAGTGACCACCCGCAAGGATTGACCGCCGCCGCTGCGGGGAGATCTTCTGCGGGAGGCGGACCGCTCGGGGAAAACGGTCCGAGGGGAATGACCCTGGGAGCTCGGGGCTCCGGGTCAGCACAGGGGAGGACAGGCCCCGGCGCCGAATGGCGCCGGGGCCCTCTCCACATCTGCGGCACATCCTTACGCCCCCTCCCCGACCGCGCACCATCGCTCTCGGACACGGTCAAGAGCCCTCAGGTCATATGCCTCACGCGACAGCCTCGCACGCAAACGGTCCGGGCGCTGCGATTCCGCACACTGAATCTTCGTATCGACCAGGTCGCGAAAACATCACAACTGCCTCTGCTGTCACAGCAGTTGACACGCCTGGGGTGCGACGGACCGCGTGCGCCCCACGGTGTCCGGCGAGCGCCCGGACGCCGACGCGGAGGTCAGCGACCGCTGACCCCTCGGCCGGCGCCCGGGAGCTGCCCCTCGCGGGCACCGGAAGCGCGGGCGGAGAAAAAACCAGAATCCGGAAGCACGGCTACCGGAAGCACGAATACCGGAAGTGCGCCTTCCGGAAGTACGGCCACCGGTACTACGACCAACGGAAGCACACCTACCGGAAGCTCGGCCACCGCAAGCACGGCCGGAACCGGACGCGCGGCCCCCGGAGGGGGTACCAGTGGCGTGGCTACCGGTACGCCCGCCGACGGTGTCAGCGCTTGGCGACGAACACATGGGAGGCAACGTCGGCCTCCAGCTCCGCGGCCTCGCCGCCACTGCCCACGAGGACCCCGCCGGCCGACTCGGTCACGCTGACCACGGAGCCGGGCTGCACGCCCGCCCGCCGCAGCGTGTACATCAGCTGCGCGTCCGTCTGGATGGGCTCGCCGATCCGCCGTACGACCACGGTCTTGCCGTCCAGACCCGGGTCCAGCTCGGCCAGCGACACCATGCCCTCGTCCAGGAACGGGTCCGCGCCGTCCTTCTCGCCCAGCTCCTCCAGGCCCGGGATCGGGTTTCCGTACGGCGACTCGGTCGGGTGGCGCAGCAGCTCCAGCACGCGCCGCTCCACCGCCTCGCTCATCACGTGCTCCCAGCGACAGGCCTCCGCGTGCACCTGCTCCCACTCCAGGCCGATCACGTCGACGAGCAGACACTCGGCGAGGCGGTGCTTGCGCATCACGCGTGTGGCCAGCCGCCGCCCCTCGTCGGTGAGCTCCAGATGGCGGTCGCTTGCCACCGCCACCAGACCGTCGCGCTCCATCCTCGCCACGGTCTGGCTCACCGTCGGACCACTCTGGTCGAGCCGCTCCGCGATCCGGGCGCGCATGGGGACAACGCCTTCCTCCTCCAGCTCGAGGATGGTGCGGAGATACATCTCCGTGGTGTCGATCAGTCCGGACATTCGTGCCCCTCGATTAGCTCTGCTGCCGGAGACTCGATGGCCCGCCGGCGTGTGCGCTGGCCCTGGACTCAATTCTGACGCATAGCACTGACAACCGTGCCTCGCCGTTGAAAGCGCTTGGTGACGATTGCCCTGGAATCCTCGCGGGCAGGGGACCCCGCCGGCCCGCACGCGCCCCGGCGGCCGTGCTCGGCGGCGACCCCGAAGGCCGTATTGACAGGGCACTGGTCCAGACCGCAACGTGATCCGCGACACGACGGGAGTACGGCCGCACCGGGGCGACCCGTTCAGCCGCCCACCCGCCCTGCGCCGACCCGACGCCGACGAGACGTCCAAGCCGACGAGACTTCTAAGGGGCTTCGCCGATGAGCGACAGCAAGCTGGCCGGGCAGTTCTTCGACGCCGCGATCGGCCTGCTGCGGCAGGCACGGGACGAGGACGCCGGGGAGATCGAGGCGGCCGGGACCCTGATCGCCGACACCGTCGTCGACGGCGGCCGGCTCTTCGCCTTCGGCGCCGGGCACTCCTCGCTCGCCGCGCAGGACATCGTCTACCGCGCGGGTGGCCTCGCCCTGATGAACCTGCTCACCGTGCCCGGAGTGGTGGGCGTCGACGTCATGCCCGCCACGCTGGGCTCCGCCCTGGAGCGGGTCGACGGTCTGGCGAGCGCGGTCCTCGACTGCAGCCCGCTGCGTTCCGGCGACCTGCTGGTGATCATCTCGCTCTCCGGCCGCAACGCGCTCCCCGTGGAGATGGCCATGAGCGCCCGCGCCCTGGGGGTCAAGGTCATCGGCGTCACCTCCGTCGCCTACGCCACCGAGACGACGTCCCGGCATGTGTCGGGCACCTACCTGAAGGACCACTGCGACGTCGTCCTCGACTCCCGGATCCCGGTCGGCGACGCGGAGCTCACCCTGGACTCCATCGCGGCGCCCTTCGCCCCCGCCTCGACCGTCGTCACCTCGGCCCTGCTCCAGGCCGTGATGGCCACCGCCGCCGGCGCCCTCGCGGACCGCGGCATCGAACCGCCCCTGCTCCGCTCGGGCAACGTCGACGGCGGCCACGAGTGGAACGGACGGGTCATGACGGAGTACGGGGACCGGATCTTCTACCGGCGCTGAGGGGCTCCTCCATCTGTCGGCGCCCAGGGAACAGGGCGCCGGCGGACACGTCGCCGACGGGGCTCCGGAAGCACCCTCACGGATTCCCCGTCAGCTCCTCCAGGTCCAGGGCCATCGCGATCCGTACGGCCACGTCCTCCGCGTACATCGCGTCCGCGCGCTCGAACCGGTTGCGGCCCGCGCTCCGCAGGAACGTCACGACTCCCAGCGTCCGTCCGCGGCTGCGCAGCACCGCGCACAGGGCGTGCACGGAGTCCCGCGGCCACTGACGGGCGAGCGCCCACTCGCGCGCCTGCTCGGCGTCGGCGGCGGTCGCGTCGGCCCGTACCGATCCGGCGCGTTCCACGCACTGGAGCGCGGGGTGCCCCTCCCCGTAGCGCAGGGGCAGTCCGGCCTTCCCGGTGATGAGGCTCGGTCCGGGCGACCCGGCGGGTGTGGCGACGGTCCGGACGAGCCGCACGGGCCTCTCCCCGTCCGCGAGCCGGCCCCCGGCCACCCGGTCGACCAGGGCGTGGTCGGCGAAGCCCGCGAGGGCGAAGTCGAGGTGGACGGTGGCGGCCTCGCCCGGGTCCTCGCACTCGGCCGCGGCCCGCGCGGCGCGATGCAGCTGGTTGGCGCGGAAGCGCAGCAGCGCCGCCTCCTGCTCGGTCTGCTTGGCCTCGGTCACGTCCTGGAAGAGCCAGCCGACGCCGAGCGGTACGGGTTCCTCCGCGAGCGGCGAGGCGAGCCGCAGGAAGCCGCTCAGCCAGCAGCGCCGCTTCTCGCCCTCCGGCGTGCGGACGCTCACCCACATCTCCGCGGGTGCCGGCGGCGCGCCTTCGGACAGGACGTGCGTGAGGGCGCTCTCCAGTTCCTCGACGCCCTGGGAGAGCAGGTCTCCCAGCGGCCTGCCGAGGACGGAGGTGCGGCCGGTCCCGAGGGCCTGTGCGGCGTGCGCGTTGACCACGGCGGGCCGCAGGTCCGCGTCGACCAGCACCACACCCCAGCTCGCGTCCTCGAAGAGCGCCTCGCTCAGGGCGATGGACCGTTCCAGGTCGATCTGTGTGTGCACCTCGCTGAAGGCGCAGTACACCCCGGCGGGTTTGCCGTCCGGTCCGCGGACGGCGGCGGACTGGGTGCGGACGAGCACCCGGCCGCCGTCCTTGGTGAGGAGCGCGAACTCGTGCACCTGGCGGCCGGGGGCCTCCATGGCGGACATCAGCCGGGCCTCGACCTCCTCGGCGTCCGCGGTCCGCACGGCCCAGCCCGCGAATCCGCGCCGCCCCACGGCCTCGGCCGCCGTCCACCCGAGAATGCGCTCGGCCTCGCGGTTCCAGTGTGTGAGGACCCCGTCGGCGTCGAAGGCGCACAGAGCCGCGTCCATGCCGTCCAGCAGGGCGGCAAGCAGATCCGAGCCGTCCCGCTCGGGCTCGTCCGGCCCCAGCTCGTCGGTGGTCCCACTACGCCGGGAAGCACTCACCTGGACCCCCTGCAGGCTGCGTCCGCGTGTACGGCGCGACAGTTCACTCGCTCGTCACCATTCAACTCGAACGTGACCCAGCCCACACCTCGTTCCCCGAAGATGGGAAGAAATCGCTGTACGCCGGATTTCCGCACCGCCCGCCCCAGAAGCCCCGTCCGGCACGTCCCCGTGAATCGCTCTCCATAAATCGCTTGAGGCTCCCGGGATGTCTTCCTAGAGTGCTGCCCACGTAGGAGAGGAGGTGGTTCGGCTAATGACGGAAACCCGGACATACGAGGTGGCTGCGGGCTAGCGGCCCGTTGTCGGACTCGGTTCGGCGCCGGACCAGCATGTGTGATGTGCATGCAGCCGGCCCAATCCAACGCAGTCACCCGACCCGCGAGCTCGCCGGTACGTCCGGCCGGCCCCATCGCCGACAGGCGGAGGGACCCGAGCTCGCGGGTCGTCTGCGTTCGGTCCGGACGAGACCTCGAAACCGAGGCAGGAGTCCAGCCGGACCGAGCGACGGCCGGAGTGATCCAGGTCACAGGTGGATCGCGGGGGCGGCCGCAGTACGCTGTGGCCATGCTTCCGATGCTCGTCCGACGCCGCCACGTGGACTACGTGCGCGTCACGAGCATGGGCTGTCGGCGCTCCGCCTGACCCGGCCCCCTCGCATCGCTCTCCTTCACCTGGCACCCGTGGCCCCCGCCCCACCCCTGGCGGCCCGCCCGGGCACCCGTACACCCCGCGGACGCATCTCATGACGACGAACATGTCTTCCACGCCTGCCCCGAACGGGCGGAGCATCCCCTCGTACGCCTCCTCGTACCAGCAGCTTCCGATCATCGATCTCTCCGCGGCCGACCGCGGCCCCCAGGCACGGGCGCTGCTGCACGCGCAGTTGCACAGCGCCGCCCACGACGTGGGGTTCTTCCAGCTCATCGGGCACGGCGTGAGCGAGGCCGAGACCGGCGCGCTGCTGCGGGCCATGCACCGGTTCTTCGCGCTCCCCGAGGCCGACCGGCTGGCCATCGACAACATCGGCTCACCGCACTTCCGCGGGTACACACGGACGGGTGACGAGCGGACCGGCGGCAGCCGCGACTGGCGGGACCAGCTCGACATAGGGGCCGAGCGGCCCGCGCGCACACCCGGTCCCGGTGAGCCCGCGTACTGGTGGCTCCAGGGGCCGAACCAGTGGCCGGCCGCGCTGCCGGAGCTGCGGACGGCGGCGCTGGTCTGGATCGAACGGCTGAGCGCGGTCGCCGCGCGGCTGCTGCGTGAGCTGCTGACCGCCATCGGGGCGCCCGCGGGCTTCTACGACCCGGTCTTCGGCGAGCGTGCGCATCCGCATCTGAAGCTGGTGCGGTATCCGGGGAGCGCGGGCGACGGCGCGGACCAGGGCGTGGGCGCGCACAAGGACTACGGGTTCCTGACACTGCTGCTCCAGGATCAGGTCGGCGGCCTTCAGGTGCAACGCGACGACGGCCGCTTCCACGACGTGCCGCCGCTGCCGGGCGCCTTCGTGGTCAACCTGGGCGAGCTCCTGGAGGTCGCGACCAACGGGTATCTCGTGGCGACCAACCACCGGGTGGTGAGCCCGGCCGGGGCCACCGAGCGGTTCTCGGTGCCGTTCTTCTACAACCCCCGCCTCGACGCCCGGATCGAGCCGCTGCCCTTCCCGCACGCGACGGCCGCGCCCGGCGTCACCGACGATCCGTCGAATCCACTGTTCGCGGAGTACGGCTTCAACGAGCTGAAGGGCAAGCTGCGGGCGCACCCGCTCGTCGCCGCCCGCCACCACGCGGAGCTGCTCGCTCCCGCGTGATGACCGGCGGCGGACGCGGGCCGGTGCGCGGGGTCAGCGCGCGATGCCCCCGTAGCCCTCGATCTCCTGGGGGCTCCGCGTGCCGGGGCCCACGTAGTGCGCGGAGGGGCGCACCAGGCGGCCCGTGCGCTTCTGCTCCAGGATGTGCGCCGACCAGCCCGCGGTACGGGCGCACGTGAACATGGACGTGAACATGTGCGCCGGGACCTCGGCGAAGTCGAGGACGATGGCCGCCCAGAACTCCACGTTCGTCGCGAGGACACGGTCCGGGCGGCGGGCGTGCAGCTCGGCGAGGGCGGCCTTCTCCAGGGCCTCGGCGATCTCGAAGCGGGGGGCGCCCAGCTCACGCGCGGTGCGGCGCAGGACCCGCGCGCGGGGGTCCTCGGCGCGGTACACGCGGTGACCGAAACCCATCAGGCGTTCGCCCTTGTCGAGGGCGCGGCGGACGTAGGCGTCGGCGTCCCCGGTGCGCTCGATCTCCTCGATCATGCCGAGGACGCGGGAGGGGGCGCCGCCGTGCAGCGGACCCGACATGGCTCCCACGGCGCCGGAGAGCGCGGCGGCGACGTCCGCACCGGTCGAGGCGATCACGCGCGCGGTGAAGGTGGAGGCGTTCATGCCGTGCTCGGCGGCCGAGGTCCAGTAGGCGTCGACGGCGGCGACGTGCTTGGGGTCGGGCTCGCCCCGCCAGCGGATCATGAACCGCTCGACGACGGAGTGGGCCTTGTCGATCTCGTTCTGCGGGACCATCGGCAGGCCCTGGCCGCGGGCGGACTGGGCGACGTACGACAGGGCCATGACGGCGGCGCGGGCGAGGTCGTGGCGGGCCTGCTTCTCGTCGATGTCGAGGAGGGGTTTGAGGCCCCAGACGGGGGCGAGCATGGCGAGCGCGGACTGCACGTCGACACGGATGTCGCCGGAGTGGACGGGGATCGGGAACGGCTCGGCGGGCGGCAGGCCGGGGTTGAAGGCGCCATCGACGAGGAGTCCCCAGACGTTGCCGAAGGAGACATGGCCGACGAGGTCCTCGATGTCGACGCCCCGGTACCGGAGAGCGCCGCCCTCCTTATCCGGTTCGGCGATCTCCGTCTCGAACGCGACGACTCCTTCGAGACCGGGTACGAAGTCGGACATCAGGCGGCTCCTCGTGATGTGTACGACGGATGGTGTTGTGGGGGGGGTGCGCCTGCCCCTGTGCCCTTGTCCGGGCGACGGTCGACAATGTGCGGTCCGCGCACCGGCTCCACGGTCGTTCACGAAGACTCCCGAATGTTCTTCGAAGAGTCTCCGCCGACTCGCGGTCCGAAAGCGGTCACCCCGGTGATGCCCCGTACGGCTGGTCCTCCAACCGGAACGGCACCAGCACGATATCTCCGAGTGCCACCTTTGGGGAGAGTACGCGGCACTGAGTGCCATTGCGTGATGAAGCACACCCGCCCCCGGGAACAGGCCCGGATACGGCAGGATGACCGCGTGAACGATCGTTTCCCGGACGAATCCACGACCGAGCCCATCATCCAGGCCGCGGCCGAGGCCGCCGAGGCCGCGGACGAGGAGATCGCCGCCGACCCTGCCGCCATGCGGGCGCACTACCGCGCCGAGGGCCTCGACGAGGGCGATCTCGCCGCGCACCCCATGGAGCAGTTCTCCCGCTGGTTCAAGCAGGCGGCGCAGGCCGCGGTGCACGGTTTCGTGCACGAGCCGAACGCGATGGTCGTCTCCACGGCGGACGCCGAGGGCCGGCCCAGCTCGCGCACGGTGCTGCTCAAGCAGTACGACGAGCAGGGCTTCGTCTTCTACACCAACTACGACTCGCGCAAGGCCGACGAGCTGGCCCGGAACCCGTACATCTCGCTGCTCTTCCCGTGGCACCCGATGGCCCGCCAGGTGATCGTCACCGGGACGGCGCGGCGCACGGGGCGGGACGAGACCGCCGCGTACTTCCGCACCCGCCCGCACGGCTCCCAGCTCGGCGCCTGGGCGAGCACGCAGTCCAAGGTCATCTCCTCGCGCGACGAACTGGACGTCTCGTACGCCGAGTTGAGCGCCCGCTACCCGGAGGGCGAGCAGGTTCCGGTACCGCCGCACTGGGGCGGATTCCGGATCGCCCCGCAGACGGTCGAGTTCTGGCAGGGCCGCGAGAACCGCCTCCACGACCGGCTCCGCTACACGGCCGAGCCCGACGGCAGCTGGCGGATCGAGCGCCTCAGCCCCTGACCGGCGGACGGGCACGGCCCGGCCCGCCGCTCGACTCGTGACCGGCGGACGGGGGCTGCACGGCCCACCGCTCAACCCGTGAACGACGGGCGAAGGCGGTACCGGCCGCCGCTCAGCCCCTGACCGGCGGGCGAGGGCGGAGCCTGCTGCCGCTCAGCCCAGCGCCTCGTCCACGATCTCCCCCCACTGCGCCACGACCCGCTCACGGCGCGCCGCGTCGTCGGTGAGCAGGTTCGCGAGGCCGAGGCCGCGCGCCATGTCGAGCAGGCCCTGCACCGTCTCGCGCACCCCGGGCCGGGATTCGTCCGCGCCCAGCAGGTCCACCGCGATGCGGTGGCTCTCGCGGCCGACGCGGGCTTCGAGCTCGGTCACCCGGGAACGGAGCTGGTCCTCGTTGGAGGCCGCGACCCACAGGTGCAGGGCGGCACGGAACAGCGGCCCGGTGTAGAGGCCGACGAGGGCGGCGACGACGACACGCCGGTCGGCGGGGCCGTCGGGGAAGAGGTCGCGCAGCGCGGTGGAGCGTTCCTCGGCGACGTACTCGACCGCCGCGGTGAAGAGGTCCTCACGGGTGGGGAAGTGGTGCTGGGCGGCGCCCCGGGACACCCCGGCGCGCTCGGCGACGACGGAGACCGTGGAGCCGGCCCAGCCGTGTTCGGCGAGGCAGGCCACGGCAGCGGCCAGGAGCCGCTGCCGGGTGGCCCGGCTGCGGTCCTGTTTGGGGACGTGCGGAGTACGTGCCGCGTGTTCCGTCGCGCTCACACCACCCATGCGGGATCCCGTCGTTCGAGGAAGGCCGTCATCCCCTCGCGGGCCTGCGCGGAGGAGAACAGCCGGGCCGAGAGCGCGGTCAGGTCCGCCGCGTCCCGGTCGAAGGCCTCCAGCACCTTAGCCGTGAGCAGCGCTTTCGTCTCGGCGAGGCCTTCCGGGGCCGCCCGGCGCAGCCCGTCCAGAACGGGCACGAGTACGGCGTCCACGTCGTCCCCGGCCGCCGTCAGGAGCCCGGTGCGGACCGCCTCGGCGGCGTCGAAGCGCTCGCCGGTGAGGTAGTAGCGGGCGAGGGCTCGCGGGTCGGCGCGGGGCAGCAGCGGAAGAGAGATCACGGCGGGGGCGACCCCGATGCGTACTTCCGTGAAGGCGAAGCTCGCCTCCGGGCCGGCCACCGCGATGTCACAGGCCCCGAGCAGGCCGAGACCGCCCGCCCGGACATGTCCGGCCACCCGGGCCACGACGGGCTTGCGCAGCTCGACGATCCCCTGCAGCAGACCGACGAAGGCCTCCGGGGGCGGGGGGTCGCGCAGGTCTGCGCCCGCGCAGAAGGTGTTCCCGGTATGGGTCAGGACGACCGCGCGGACATTGGCGTCCTTGCCGCAGCGGGTGAGCGCGTCGGCGAGCTCGCCCACGAGGACGGCCGACAGGGCGTTGCGGGTGTCCGGCGAGTCCAGGGTGAGGGTGGTGACGGCGCGCTCGTGCGACGCGTGGACGACGGTCATGACAGGCCTCGCAGCTCGCGGCGCAGGATCTTCCCGGAGACCGCCCTCGGGACCGCGTCGATGAAGGTGACGAGACGGACCCGCTTGTACGGGGCGACGCGTTCGGCGACGTGCATCATCACCTCTCCCTCGGTGAGGCCGGCGGCGGAGGGCTGGCGCACCACGAAGGCGTGCGGGACCTCGTTGTTGTCCTCGTTGTAGGAGCCGATGACGGCGGCGTCGGCGATGCCGGGGTGGGTGAGCAGCAGAGCCTCCAGTTCGGCGGGGGCGACCTGGAAGCCCTTGTACTTGATGAGTTCCTTGACCCGGTCCACGACGAACAGCCAGCCGTCCGCGTCCACATGACCGACGTCACCGGTGTGCAGCCAGCCGTCCGGGTCGATCATCGCGGCGGTCGCGTCGGGGCGGCCCAGATAGCCCTTCATGACCTGGGGACCCCGGACGACGATCTCGCCGGCCTCTCCGACACCGAGGTCCTTGTCCGGGTCGTCGAGGGAGACGATGCGCATCTCGGTGCCCGCGACGAGCTTGCCGACCGTCCCCGGGGGCGGGTTCACGGCGTCCAGCGGGACGACGTGCGTGCCGGGCGACAGCTCCGTCATGCCGTACGCCTGGCCCACCGGCGGCAGCCCCAGCCGGGCCGAACAGGCGGCCGCCAGCGCGGCGTCCAGGGGTGCGGCCGAGCAGACGATGTACTCCAGGGACGACAGGTCGTACTCCGCGACGGCCGGGTGCTTGGCGAGCGCCAGGACGATCGGCGGCGCCACGTACAGGCCGGTGATGCGGTGCTCCTGAATGGCGCCCAGGAACGTGTCGAGGTCGAAGCGGGGCAGCACCACGACGGTGGCGCCCTCCCTCAGGGGCGCGTTCATCAGGGCCGTCAGCCCGTAGATGTGGAAGAACGGCAGCACCGCGAGGATGCGGTCGCCCGGGTTCATCGGCATGGCCGGCGCGAGCTGGGCGAGATTGGTGGCTATGGAGCGGTGGGTGAGCATCACGCCCTTGGGGACGCCGGTGGTGCCCGAGGAGTACGGGAGCGCCGCCACGTCCTGGACGGGGTCGATGTCGACCTGCGGTTCGGGCGCGGTGCTGCCCAGCAGTTCGGCCAGCGAGCGGTGTCCCGGCGCCTGGTCGCACACGAAGATCTCCCGTACGCCGCCCGCGAGTTCAGCGGCCTGCCGGGCCGCCTCCAGCAGGGGCGAGACGGTCACGATCCAGCGGGCCGACGAGTCCCGCAGCTGTTTGGCGAACTCCTCCGGCGTGGCGAGCGGGTGCACGGTCGTGACCGACGCCCCCGCGCGCGTGGCCCCGTAGAAGACCGTCGGGAAGGCGATGGTGTTGGGGCTGTGCAGGGCGAGCACATCGCCCTTCCGCAGCCCCGCCTCGGCGAACGCGGCGGCCAGCCGCCGGTGGAACCGGTCGAGTTGGCCGTAGGTGAGCGTGGTGCCGTCGACGCCGTCGATGAGCGCGGGCGTCTCACCGCGCTCGGCGGCGTGGCCCAGGACGGCGTCGTGGATGGGTTCCTCGACGGCCGGCACATCTGCGTACTCGCTGCGGAACACGGTTCCTCCTAGAACGCTCAGTACGACTTGGGCAGGCCCAGGGTCTGGTGGGAGACGTAGTTGAGAATCATCTCCCTGCTGACCGGCGCGATACGAGACACGCGCGCCGCCGTAATCAGGGAGGCGAGGCCGAACTCCCGCGTGAGGCCGTTCCCGCCGAGGGTGTGGACCGCCTGGTCGACGGCCCGTACACAGGCCTCGCCGGCCGCGTACTTCGCCATGTTGGCCGCCTCCCCCGCCGCGATGTCGTCGCCCGAGTCGTACAGGAACGCGGCCTTCTGCATCATCAGACGGGCCAGTTCCAGCTCGATGTGGGCCTGTGCGAGAGGGTGGGCGATGGCCTGGTGGGCGCCGATCGGGGCCTTCCAGACGGTGCGGTCGCGCGCGTACTCGACGGCCCTGGCGAGGGCGAAACGGCCCATGCCGATCGCGAAGGCGGCCGTCATCACCCGCTCCGGGTTGAGCCCGGCGAACAGTTGCAGCAGTCCCGCGTCCTCTCCCCCACTGCCGAAAGCGTGGGAGGGGCCCCCACCGACGAGCGCGTCGGCCGGCAGCCGCACCTCGTCGAGCGTGAGCTCGAACTGCTTCTCGGCACTGGCCAGTTCCATGTCGATCTGCCGCCGCCCGAATCCCTCGGTGTCGCGCGGGACGATGAACAGGCAGGGCTTGAGACTGCCGGTGCGGGCGTCCTCCGTGCGGCCCACGATGAGTGTCGCGTCGGCGATGTCGACGCCGGAGATGAACACCTTGCGGCCGGTCAGGACCCAGTCGGTGCCGTCGCGGCGGGCCGTGGTGGTGATCCGGTGCGAGTTGGAGCCGGCGTCGGGCTCGGTGATGCCGAACGCCATGGTGCGGGTGCCGTCCGACAGTCCCGGCAGCCACTGCCGCTTCTGCTCCTCGGTGCCGAAGCGGGCGATGACCGTGCCGCAGATGGCGGGCGAGACGACGAGCATCAGCAACGGGCAGCCCGCCGCGCCCAACTCCTCCAGCACGATGGACAGTTCCGCGATGCCGCCGCCTCCGCCGCCGTACTCCTCCGGGAGGTTCACCCCGAGGTAGCCGAGCTTGCCCGCCTCGGACCAGAGCTCGTCGGGGTGGCCGCCCTCGGCGACGACCTTGGTGAGGTACTCGCGGCCGTAGCGCTTGCCGAGAGCGGCGACCGCGGAACGGAGCGCCTTGTGTTCATCGGTCTCTGTGACAGGGCTCATGACGGCTCCTCGGTACGGAGGTTCGGTACGGAAACTGCGGCTGAATCTGGCTGAGTGCGGCTGAGTGCGGCTGAATGCGGCTGAATGCGGCTGAATGCGGCTGTACGTAGCTGTTCGCGCCCGCGCGGCGGACACCCGCACGGTGGTGCGGCCCGGCGGTCGGCGGCGGGGTGGCCCGGCGGCTGGGACGGTCCGGCGGCGGGGCGGGCTGTCACCGGGTGTCGTCGCCCGGCGCCTCCCCCGGCGCCGCCTCCTCCCGCACGACGGCCAGCAGCGCGCCCACCTCCACCTGCTGCCCGACGACGGCGTGCAGGGCGCTGAGCGTCCCCGCCGTCGGCGCGGAGATCTTGTGCTCCATCTTCATCGCCTCCAGCCACAGCAGGGGCTCTCCGGCCCGCACGGTGGCTCCCTCGGCGAGCCCCACGGCCACCCGGACCACGGTGCCGGGCATCGGCGCGAGCAGCGAACCCGGAGCCCGGTCCGCGGTTGGATCGGGGAAGCGGGGCAGCTCGGTCAGCGCGGTGGCGTTCACGAAGACCTGGCCGTCGGCGTACCGCGTGACCTCGAACGTCCGCCGCACACCGGCCACTTCGAGGACGACACGACCTGCGTCGGCGTGCACCACACGCACCCCGTCGGCCGCGAGTCCCTCGCGCGTGTGCCGGTAGCCGGCCTCGTGCTCCTCGCCGTGCATCCGGTAGCGCTTGGTCTGCGGCTGCGAAGCCAGGTTCCGCCAGCCGCCGAACCGCGACCGGCCGTACGCGTCGGCCAGAGCGGCGGCCAGCGGGGCGTACGGGTCCGGGGTCGGCTCGGTGAGCGCGGCGAGGTGACGGTCGTAGAAGCCCGTGTCCATCCGGGCCCCGGTGAACTCCTCGTGCCGCAGCGACCGTACGAGCAGATCCCGGTTGGTGACCGGCCCGTGGATCGTGGCCCGCTCCAGCGCGCCGGCCAGTTTCCGCAGGGCCTCGGCGCGTGTACCGGCGTGCGCGACGACCTTCGCGAGCATGGGGTCGTAGTGGACGGAGACGGAGTCCCCGTCGGTGAACCCGGTGTCCAGCCGGACCCCGTCCGGGACGGCGATCCGGTGCAGGGTGCCCGTCTGCGGCGCCCACGCGCCCGCCGGGTCCTCCGCGTACAGCCGGGCCTCCACCGCGTGGCCCCGCGCGGGCGGCGGCTCGCTCTCCAGCCGCTCCCCCTCCGCGACCCGGAGCTGCAGTGCCACCAGGTCGACCCCGAACACCGCCTCCGTGACCGGGTGTTCGACCTGGAGGCGGGTGTTCATCTCCAGGAAGTGCGCGGTGCCGTCGGCGACCAGGAACTCGACCGTTCCGGCGCCGACGTAGTCCACGGCACGGGCGGCGCGCACCGACAACTCGTACAGCGTGCGCGTGAGTTCGTCTCCGAGCCCGGGAGCGGGCGCCTCCTCGATGACCTTCTGGTGGCGCCGCTGGAGGGAGCAGTCCCGTGTGCCCAGCGGCCAGACCGTGCCGTGCGCGTCGGCCAGGATCTGCACCTCGACGTGCCGGCCGCCCTCCACGTACGGCTCGACGAACACCTCCCCGTCCCCGAAGGCACTGAGCGCCTCCGCGCGGGCAGCCTCCAACTCGCCTTCGAGGTCGGCCAGTTCGCGGACGATCCGCATGCCGCGCCCGCCGCCGCCCGCGGCGGCCTTGACCAGCACCGGCAGGTCCCCGGCGGTGACCCGCTCCAGGGGCGCGAGCCCCATCAGCTTCTTCGCCCGGGTCTTGGAGGCCATCGCCTCGATCGCCTCCGGCGACGGACCGACCCACACCAGCCCCGCGTCGATCACCGCCCGCGCGAAACCGGCGTTCTCCGACAGGAACCCGTACCCAGGGTGCACGGCGTCCGCGCCCGCGTCGAGCGCGGCCCGCACGATCAGATCGCCCCGCAGATACGTCTCCGCGGGCGTGTTGCCCGGCAACCGCACCGCCGCGTCCGCCACCCGCGCGTGCAGGGCGTTCTCGTCGGCGTCCGAATGGACGGCGACGGTGCGCACCCCCGCCTCGCGGCAGGTACGGAAGACCCGGCAGGCGATCTCGCCCCGGTTGGCGACCAGCAGACTCGAAATCACGAGATCCCTCACATCCGGAAGACGCCGAAGCCACCGCGCGCGCCCTCGAAGGGCGCCGTGTGGATCGCGGACAGGCACAGGCCGAGGACGGTGCGGGTGTCGCGCGGGTCGATGACCCCGTCGTCGTACAGCCGCCCGGACAGGAACATCGGCAGCGACTCCGACTCGATCTGCTGCTCCACCATGGCGCGCAGCGCCGCGTCGGCGTCGTCGTCGTACGGGTGCCCCTTCGCTGCGGCCGACTGCCGGGCGACGATCGACAGGACGCCCGCGAGCTGCTGCGGGCCCATCACGGCCGACTTGGCGCTGGGCCACGCGAACAGGAACCGGGGGTCGTAGGCGCGCCCGCACATCCCGTAGTGGCCGGCCCCGTAGGAGGCGCCCATCAGCACCGACAGATGCGGGACCCGCGAGTTGCTCACCGCGTTGATCATCATCGCGCCGTGCTTGATGATGCCGCCCTGCTCGTACTCCTTGCCGACCATGTAGCCGGTGGTGTTGTGCAGGAAGAGCAGCGGGATGTCGCGCTGGTTGGCGAGCTGGATGAACTGGGCGGCCTTCTGGGACTCGGCGCTGAACAGCACGCCCTGGGCGTTGGCGAGGATGCCGACCGGATAGCCGTGCAGGCTCGCCCAGCCGGTGGTCAGGCTCGTCCCGTAGAGCGGCTTGAACTCGTCGAAGTCCGAACCGTCGACGATACGGGCGATCACCTCGCGCGGATCGAACGGCTGCTTGAGATCCCCCGGAACGATCCCGAGGAGCTCGTCCTCGTCGTACTTGGGAGGCGCCGCCGGAGCCGGATCGCCGTACGCCTTGCGGTGGTTCAGCCGGGCGACGACCCGGCGGGCCTGGCGGAGCGCGTCCTGCTCGTCGACGGCGAAGTAGTCCGCGAGCCCCGACACGCGCGCGTGCATCTCGGCGCCGCCCAGCGACTCGTCGTCGCTCTCCTCGCCCGTGGCCATCTTCACCAGCGGCGGCCCGCCGAGGAAGACCTTCGCCTTCTCCTTGACCATGATCACGTGGTCGGACATTCCGGGGACGTACGCGCCGCCGGCCGTCGAGTTGCCGAAGACCACGGCCACCGTGGGGATTCCGGCCGCGGACAACCGGGTGAGGTCGCGGAAGATCGCACCCCCGGGGATGAAGATCTCCTTCTGCGAGGGCAGATCCGCGCCGCCCGACTCGACCAGGCTGATGCAGGGCAGCCGGTTCGCGAGGGCGATGTCGTTCGCCCGCAGGGCCTTCTTCAGGCTCCAGGGGTTGCTGGCACCACCACGCACGGTCGGGTCGTTCGCCGTGATCAGGCACTCGACCCCCTCGACCACGCCGATACCGGTGACGAGCGAGGCGCCCACCGCGTAGTCGCTGCCCCAGGCCGCGAGCGGCGACAGCTCCAGGAAGGGCGTGTCGGGGTCGAGCAGCAGCTCGATCCGCTCCCGGGCGAGGAGCTTGCCGCGCTTCCGGTGCCGGGTGACGTACTTCTCGCCGCCGCCCGCCAGCGCCTTGGCGTGCTCGGACTCCAGGTCCGCGAGCTTGCCGAGCATGGCCTCGCGATGGGCCGCGTACTCGGGACTCCTGAGGTCGAGCGCGGAGGAAAGCACGGTCACAGCAGGACCTCCGGAATATCGAGGTGACGGGAGCGGAGCCATTCGCCGAGGGCCTTGGCCTGGGGGTCGAAACGGGCCTGGGAGGCGACGCCCTCGCCGAGGATCCCCTCGACCACGAAGTTGACGGCGCGGAGATTGGGAAGGACGTGACGGACGACCTTCAGGTCACCGGTCTCCGGCAGCAGACTCCGGAACGTGTCCGTCGTCAGCCGGTGTGCCAGCCACCGCCAGGCGTCGTCCGTAGCCGCCCAGACGCCGACGTTCGCGTTCCCGCCCTTGTCCCCGCTGCGCGCCCCCGCGACCAGCCCGAGCGGCGCCCGCCGGGTCGGCCCCGCGGGCAACGGCTCGGGCAGGGGCGGTTCTTCGAGCGTCTCCAGTACGAGCGTGTCCTGGGCCGGGGGCACAGCGATCCGGCGTCCGTCGTGGAGGACCGCCATGTGGTCCACGGCGCCATGGGGGACGTACACATCCTCGAAGACCCCATAGGGCGAGCCCGGCCCAGGTGGCGCCATCACATGGAATCCGGGATAGCTCGCCAGCGCGAGTTCCACGGCGGCTCCGCTCAGCGCCCGTCCGACCACCCTCTGGTCCTGGTCGCGCACGACCAGGCGGAGCAGGGCGCTCGCCGTCTCCTCGGTGGGGGCGTCGGGGTGATCGGTGCGGGCAAGGTCCCAGCGGACCTCCTCCGGGCGGGACTTGGCGGCGTCGAAGGCGGCCTCCAGCTGGACCCGTACGAGCTCCGCCTTGCGTTCGATGTCGAGGCCGGTCAGCACGAAGACGACCTCGTTGCGGAAGCCGCCGAGCTTGTTGAGGCCGACCTTGAGGGTGGGCGGCGGGGCCTCGCCACGCACACCGTCGATCCGTACCCGGTCCGGGCCCTCCTGGGTGAGCGCGACCGTGTCGAGACGGGCGGTCACATCGGGTCCCGCGTACCGGGCGCCCTGCGTCTCGTAGAGGAGCTGCGCGGTGACCGTGCCGATGTCGACGAGGCCGCCGGTGCCGTCGTGCTTGGTGATGACGCTCGACCCGTCCTCATGGAGTTCGGCGAGCGGGAAGCCGGGGTGGCGCAGCCGGGCCGGATCGTGGTCGGCGAAGAAGGCGTAGTTGCCGCCGGTGGCCTGGGTGCCGCACTCCAGCACGTGCCCGGCGACGACCGCGCCCGCGAGCCGGCCGTAATCGCCCGGCCCCCAGCCGAAGTGGGCGACGGCGGGCCCGGTGACCAGCGCCGCGTCGGTGACGCGCCCGGTGACGACGATGTCCGCGCCCTCGCGCAGACAGGCGGCGATGCCGGCACCGCCCAGGTAGGCGTGCGCGGCGAGGCTGCCGGGGTAGCGGTGCGTGAGGTCGTCGCCCTCGACGTGGGCGACGCGGACCGGGATGCCGAGCCGGCCGGCCAGTTCGCGTACGGCGTCGGCGAGCCCGGCCGGGTTCAGACCGCCCGCGTTGGTGACCAGGCGGACCCCGCGCTCGTGGGCGAGGCCGAGGCACTCCTCGAGCTGGCGCAGGAAGGTCTTGGCGTAGCCGCGTCCGGGGTCCTTCAGCCGGTCGCGGCCGAGGATGAGCATGGTCAGTTCGGCGAGGTAGTCGCCGGTGAGGACGTCGAGCGGGCCGCCGGTGAGCATCTCGCGCATCGCGTCGAAGCGGTCGCCGTAGAAGCCGGAGGCGTTACCGATGCGCAGCGGGCGGACCGGGGTCGCGGCTTCCGGGGTCACCGGCCGGCCTCCTTCGGGTCCCGCCCGGCACCCGGCGGGCCGGCGAAGGCCTGGGCGATGTCCAGCCAGCGGTCGGCGTCGGGGCCCGTCGCCCGTACGGCGAGGTCGGCGCGGTGGGCCCGCTGGGTCACCAGCAGGCAGAAGTCGAGGGCGGGGCCGGTGACGCGCTGCGGGGCGTCGGCCGGGCCGTAGGCCCACACCTCGCCGGAGGGGCTCTCCAGCTCCACGCGGAACTCTTCGGCGGGTGCGGTGAGGCCGTGCACGGCGAAGGCGAAGTCACGGGCGCGTACCCCGATGCGGACGACATGCCTCAGCCGGTCGGTGGGTTCGCGCACCACACCCAGCGCGTCGGCCACGTCCTGTCCGTGGGCCCAGGTCTCCATCAGGCGGCCGGTGGCCATGGAGGCGACCGACATGGGCGGTCCGTACCAGGGGAACCGGGTTCCGGTGGGTGCCGCGCGCAGGGCCGTCTCCAGGGCGGTCCGCCCTTCGCGCCAGCCGGCGAGCAGCAGGGCGGGCGGCTGGGCGGCGCCCGTCTCCGCGCCCTCGTCCACGAAGCCGTCGGGTGAGGCGAGCGCCTTCTCGACCTCCTTCGCGAAGGCCTCGGCGTCGGTGACGGCGAGCAGGGCCGAGTGGTCGGTCCAGGCGAGATGCGCGATCTGGTGGGCGACGCTCCAGCCCGCGGCGGGCGTACCGAGCGCCCACCGCTCCTCGCTCAACTCCCCCACCAACCGGTCGAGTTCCTCACTCTCCCGGTGCAGATCGTCGATCACGGCGATCACGGACGACGCGTCGGACACGATGCGCTCCCCTCGGGACACGACGGTGTGTGGCACGGAGCATGACAGCGACCCAAGAAACAATCAAGCATGCTTGCATTAATTCAGGCCGACTCCCGGTCCGGGGTTCGGCGCGGGGTGCCCGGGCGCCCCGCCCGTTCCTCTGGGACAGTGGGACAGCTGCATAACAAGTTCACACGCCTGACCGAGTCCATTACTCTGGACCGGCAGGTACAGCACGATGAACGAACGCGTCGATCCCCTGGAAGTCCCCGTGAACACCTCCGGAACCGCCCCGTCCTCCCCGGCCTCGGCCGCCCCCGCCCTGGCACCCGTGCCCGCGGCCGGCGCGCCCACGGCGGACGGTCCCGGCCGGCGCGGTGCCCTCGGGCCGGTGGGCCTGGTGCTCGCCGGAGGCATCTCGGTGCAGTTCGGCGGGGCCCTCGCGGTGAGCCTGATGCCCCGGGTGGGCGCCCTCGGCGTGGTGACGCTGCGGCTGCTGGTCGCCGCGATCGTGCTGCTGCTGGTCTGCCGTCCGAAGGTGCGCGGGCACTCGCGCGCCGACTGGAGCACGGTGGTCGTCTTCGGCTTCACCATGGCCGCGATGAACGGCCTCTTCTACCAGTCTGTCGCCCGCATCCCGCTCGGCACGGCCGTCACGCTCGAAGTGCTCGGCCCGCTCGCGCTCTCCGTCCTCAGCTCCCGCCGCGCCGTGAACCTGCTCTGGGCGGGCCTCGCCCTCGGCGGCGTCTTCCTGCTCGGCGGAGGCGGAGGCTTCAGCAGCCTCGACCCCGCGGGTGTCGCCTTCGCCCTGGGTGCGGGCGCCATGTGGGCGGCGTACATCATCTTCAGCGCGCGTACGGGCAGACGCTTCCCCCAAGCCGACGGCCTCGCCCTGGCCATGGTGGTCGCGGCGGTGGCGTTCCTGCCCCTCGGGATCGTCGAGTCGGGTTCGAGGCTCCTCGTCCCGACGACGGTCGCCCTGGGTGCCGCGGTGGCCGTGCTCTCCTCAGTCCTCCCGTACACGCTCGAACTCCTCGCCCTGCGCCGCCTCCCCGCCGCCACCTTCGCCATCATGATGAGCCTGGAACCGGCCGTGGCCGCCGTCGCCGGCTTCCTGGTCCTGAACCAGACCCTCTCCCTCACCGAGTCCCTCGCCATCGCCCTGGTCATTGCGGCGAGCATGGGCGCGGTGCGCACCCAGGTGGGGCGCGGGAAGACCAAGAGGCTCGAAGCGGACCTGGACGGCTAGCGGCTCTTCGCGCCGCAGGCCCGCCGGTTGGTTCGGCGGGCCTGCGGCCGGGACGCGGGTCCCGTCAGTGCACCGTGACCGATGCCGTCGTGGCCGATCCGTCGGTCCAGCCGTAGCGGTGGGCGGTCACCTTCACAGTGATCTTCTGGCCCTTGTCGGCCTTCACCAGGACGTAGGTGGACTTGGTGGCACCGGTGATGGTCTTGCCGTTGCGCTTCCAGGAGTACAAGTACGAGGTGGGCGTCGGTGACCACGTGCCGTGTGCGGCCGTCAGCCTGTGGCCGACCTTGGCGGTGCCGCTGGGAGAGGGCGCCTTGGTGGCCTTCAGGGAAGGACCGACGGCGACCGTGACGGCCGACGATGTGGAGTTGACCGAACCCGCGCCGTTGGTGACCGTGGCCTTGCACGAGATCTTGTGGGTGTAGTCGTCGGAGGTCAGGGTGCGTGTCGTGCCGCCGGCGCCGGAGATGGTTCTGCCGTCAAAATTTCACCCGCCATCCATCGACCGGCATGACACCGGATCACCGCCCGCGGACAGTTCAGCGGCGTCCAGATCGAACGGGACAGTCAGCGGCGAGCCATGTACAGGTCGAGCGCCTTGTGCAGCAGCCGGTTGATGGGGAAGTCCCACTCTCCGAGGTACTCCGCGGCCTCGCCGCCCGCGCCCGCCTTGAAGCGGAGGAGGCCGACGAGGTGGTCGGTCTCGTCGAGGGTGTCGGTGATGCCGCGGAAGTCGTACACGGCGGCGCCCAGGGCGTGGGCGTCGGTCATCATTCGCCACTGAATGGCGTTGTTGGGCTGGACCTCGCGCTTGCGGCTGGTGGAGGCACCGTACGAGTACCAGACGTGGGTGCCGACGGTCAGCATGGTCGCGGCGGCGAGGACGTCTCCGTCGTGGCGGGCGAGATAGAGCCGCATGCGGTCGGGGTCCTCGGCCGTCAGCGAGGTCCACATCCGCTGGAAGTAGGGCAGCGGGCGCGGGATGAAACGGTCGCGCTGCGCCGTCTCCGCGTAGAGCTCGTAGAACGCGGGCAGGTCGTCGTAGCCGCCCCGGACCACCTGGACGCCGGCCTTGTCGGCCTTCTTGATGTTGCGCCGCCACTGCTGGTTGAGGCCCTTTTGGATCTCCTCCAGGGACCGTCCGGCGAAGGGGACCTGGAAGACGTAGCGGGGCTGACCCGCCGCGAAGCCGTCCTCGCCGCCCGGCTCGGTCCGCTGCCAGCCCATGCCCCGCAGCCGCTCCGCGATCTCGGCGGCACCCGGCTCGTACGACGTCGCCGGCACCTCGCCCAGCCGCCGCGCCGCCGGATCGGCGATGGCCGTCTTGACCGCGTCCGCGCTCCAGCGGCGCGCGACCACCGGCGGGCCCATCTTCACGGTGAACGCGCCGCGTGACTTCAGATGCGCCAGCATCGGCCGGAGCCAGCGTTCGGCGAGGTCCGGGTCGTGCCAGTCGATGACGGGACCCTCGGGCAGATACGCGAGGTACCGCTTGACCTTCGGCAACGGGCGCAGCAGGACGAGCCCGGCCCCCTGGAGCCGGCCGTCCGCGTCGAACCAGCCGAGGCTCTCCGCACGCCAGTCCGGTTTCACGTCACCCCAGGACGGCACCTGCATATGACTGGCCGAGGACCGCGACCGGACGAACGCCAGGTGTTCGTCACGGGTGATCGCCTGCAGGCGGAAGGTCATGCGCGTCGCTCCTCGAAGTCCTCGGACCGGTGGAATCGTCAGCGTACTTACGCGGGTCCCGCGGGCCCGCCCTCCTGCGGACCGTTCTCCAGCGCCTCCGCCAGTACCTCCGCCAGGTGGCGGCCCCGCCGGTCGCTCAGGTGGGCCAGCTGGGTGCGGCAGGAGAAGCCGTCGGCGAGGATCACCGCGGTGTCGTCGGCCGCCCGTACCGCCGGGAGCAGTTGTTCCTCCGCGCAGGCCCGCGACACTTCCTCGTGGCCCTTCTCGAAGCCGAAGTCGCCCGCGAGACCGCAGCAGCCGCCGGCGAGGGGGCCGGTCAGACCGGCCGCGTCGCGCAGCCTGCGTTCGGCCCCGTCACCGAGGACCGCGTGCTGGTGGCAGTGCGTCTGGCCGACGGCAGGGCGGTCCAGGCGGGGCGGCGTCCAGCCCGGCGCGTACCGTTCCAGGGCCTCCGCGAAGGTCACCACCGCCGCCGCCAGCCGCGCCGCGCGCGGGTCGTCGTGCAGCAGCTCGGGCAGGTCCGTGCGCAGCGCGGCGGCGCAGCTCGGCTCCAGGACGACGACCGGGAGGTCGTCCATGGCGAGGTAGGGCTCCATGAGGTCGAGGGTGCGGCGGAGCACGGTGCGGGCCCTGTCGAGCTGGCCGGTCGAGACGTACGTCAGTCCGCAGCAGACGCGGTGGCGGCGGCGCGGCAGCAGTGTGCCGAAGCGGAGGGGGCCGCGGGTGACGCCGTCGCCGATGGGCCCGTGCCGCATCACCGTCCTCGGGGGCAGCAGCACGGCCAGTCCCGCGGCCTCCAGGACCCGCACGGCCGCGCGTCCGACGGAGGGTTCCAGGTGTTCGGTGAAGGTGTCCGGCCACAGGAGGACCGTCCTCCCGCCGAAGCCCGGGAACAGCTCGCCCGCCTCCCGCCGCTCCCCGCTCCCGCCGGGAACGCCTCCCCCGCCGGGAACGTCCGCCCCGCCGGGTCCGCCTCCCCTGCCGGGACCGTCCTCCTCGCCCCGCCGCCTCTCGCGCACATACGCCCGCACCCGGTCCCGGAACCGGGTCGACCACCACTGGCTGAACGTCTCCGGCGCCAGTCTCGGGATCTCCCGTTCGGGCGCGACACCGGCCAGCCGCTTGGCGAGTGCGGCCAACGGACGCATGGAAGCGAGGGAGTTGACGAGCCGTGCCGAGCGGGTGCGGGTCACCGCGGCGAGCCAGAAAGGGAGCCGGCCCAGGGCGTAGTGCGCGGCGGGACGGCGGCGGCCCGCGTAGTGGTGGTGGAGGAACTCGGCCTTGTACGTGGCCATGTCGACGCCGACCGGGCAGTCGGACCTGCATCCCTTGCACGACAGGCACAGGTCCAGCGCGTCGCGGACCTCCGTCGAGCGCCATCCGTCGGTGACGATCTCGCCGGCGAGCATCTCGTGCAGCAGCCGGGCGCGCCCGCGCGTGGAGTGCTCCTCCTCGCCGGTCGCCCGGAAGGAGGGGCACATGACGTCCGCGCCGCCCTGCACCGATGTCGTACGGCACTTGGCGACGCCCACGCAGCGGCGCACCGCCGCCGAGAAGTCGCCGCCGTCCGCCGGGTAGCCGAACTCCACGTCCACCGGGCGGTGCGGCAGGACCGCGAACCGCAGGTTCTCGTCCAGCCGGTGCGGGCGCACGAGCATGCCGGGGTTGAGCAGGCCGTCCGGGTCCCAGAGGTCCTTCGCCCGTTCGAAGAGGCGGACCATCTCGGCGCCGTACATCGTCGGCAGCAGTTCCGCGCGCGCCTGCCCGTCCCCGTGCTCCCCGGACAGCGAGCCGCCGTGGGAGACGACGAGGTGGGCGGCCTGCTCGGAGAAGCGCCGGAAGCGGGCGACGCCCGCCGTGGAGATCAGGTCGAAGTCGATGCGGACGTGGATGCAGCCGTCGCCGAAGTGCCCGTACGGCGTTCCGTGCAGGCCGTGGGCCGCGAGCAGCGCCCGGAAGTCCCGCAGGTAGGCGCCGAGCCGGGCGGGCGGCACCGCGCAGTCCTCCCAGCCGGGCCAGGCCTCGCCGCCGAACCCGCGGCTCCCGCCGGGCAGGGAGTCGCCCCCGGCGTACGGCATCCGGGTCGCCGTGCCACTCGCGTCCTCCCGGAGCCGCCACAGCGCCCGCTGCCCCGCCGGGTCGGTGACCACCAGAGCGTCCTGTACGTCCGCCGCCCGCACGATCGTGTCCGCGTGCGCGCGTGCCTCCGACGGCGATCCGCCGCCCGTCTCCACGAACAGCCAGGCCCCGCCGCGCGGCAGCCCGGCGTCGGCGGGTACGAGATCGGCGGCCATCCCCTCCACGGTCAGCGGCCCCAGCGGCAGCAGACCGGCGGCGGCGTCCGCCGCAGCGCTCTCGTCGGGGTAGGCGAGGACGGCCAGCGCCCGCGCGCGGGGTGCCTCGACCAGTCGCACGACCGCCTCGGTGAGGAGGCCCCAGGTGCCCTCGGAACCGCAGAAGGCGCGGGCCACGTCCGCGCCCCGCTCGGGCAGCAGCGCGTCGAGGGCGTACCCGGAGATCCGCCGCGGGAGGTCCGGGAAGCCGGTCCTCAGCAGCGCCAACTCGCTCTCGACCAGGGCCCGCAGGCCGTCCGGGGCGCCCTGCCAGTCCCGGCCGAGGCGGCGCGTGTCCCCGCCCGCGCCGACGACCGACAGTTCCCGCACGCTGTCCGCCGTGGTGCCCCAGGCGACCGAGTGGGAGCCGCAGGAGTTGTTGCCGATCATTCCGCCGAGGGTGCAGCGGCTGTGGGTGGAGGGGTCGGGGCCGAAGCGCAGGCCGTGCGGGGCGGCGGCTTCCTGGAGGCGGTCGAGGACGGCACCCGGCTGGACGACGGCGGTACGGGCGTCCGGGTCGAGCGCGACGATCCGGTTCATGTGGCGGGTGAAGTCCAGGACGACACCGGTGCCGGTGGCCTGTCCGGCGATCGAGGTGCCGCCGCCGCGCGCCACGACCGGCACCGCGTGGGCGCGGCACACGGCGAGGGCCGCGGCCACGTCGTCGGAGTCGCGCGGGGCCACGACACCGAGCGGTACGCGCCGGTAGTTGGAGGCGTCCATGGTGGTCAGCGCGCGTGCGGTCGCGTCGAAGGAGACCTCTCCGCGCACGGCTTTCGCCAGCTCGGACCGCAGTTCCGCGATTTCCGGCTGCCCCTCCGGTTGTCCGCCCGGCCACCCCTCCCGCTGTCCCTCCGGCCGTCCTTCCGGCTGTCCCTCCGGCCGTCCACCCAGATCCGTCATGTCTCCAGGATGCCGCCGGGCACCGGTGCCGGCCGCCCGGCCGCGCACCCGAAAGGCCCCGATATGCCGGAGCGATCATGAAACCGCTTCCCGAAGCTGCCCAATCGGATCACGAACTCTCATATAGTGACCACGAGTTGAGCATCAGGTGTCGCTTCTCGCCCAGGACCGACCGAGGACACGACCGAGGACACGTTCTCCCCCCAAGAACACGACCGAGGACCGATTGATGACCCCGCCCCTGCCCTCCGGCGAACGACCCACCCTGCGCGCCACAGCAAAAGCAGCGCTGACCGCCGCCGTCCCGGCCGCGGTCGTGGTGGTGGCCGCCGTCCTGCTGGCACCCGAGCCGGCCCGCGTACCCCTCGCCTGGGGCACCGGCGTCGCCGCGGTGCTGCTGTGCACGGCCGTCACGGTGGCCGCCCGCGCCGTACAGACCGAGCGACTGATGATCCGTCGCCTCGACAACGTGACCAAGGACGCCGGCCGGCTCCTGCAGGAACGCGCCCGGCTGACCGAGGAGTTCAACCAGGAACGGGCCCGGATCGCCGACGAGGCCGCCCGCGATCGCGCCCGCGCCGCCGAGGCCGCGGCCCAGGAGCGGATCCGCCTGACCGAGACCGCCGCCCGCGAACGCGCCCGCCTCACCGCGGAGTTCGCCGAGGAGCGGGAACTGCTCATCGGCGAACGCGACCTGCTCACCGAGCGCAACGCCGAACTCACCGCGCTCAACACCGAACTCACCGAGCGCGCCCGGCACGCCGACAGCAACCGGACCGCCGCGGTCTCGGCGACCGCCAACGCGGCCGCCCGTATGCAGGCGCTGTCCACCGGAATGCTCGCCGACCTGCGGGCCATGGAGGAGAGACACTCCGACGAGGACGTCCTCGCCGACCTCCTCCACCTCGACCACCGCACCGCGCAGGCGGGCCGCCTCGCAGACTCCGTCGCCGTCCTCACGAGCGCGCGCTCGGGGCGCCGCTGGGCCCGCCCGATCGTCATGGAGTCGATCCTGCGCGGCGCCATGGGCCGCATCGGCGGCTACCAGCGCGTGCGCGTCCACTCCACCAGCGCGGCCGCCGTCGCCGGACACGCCGCAGAGGGCGTCATGCACGCGCTCGCCGAACTCCTCGACAACGCGGCCAAGTTCTCGCCGCCCACGGCCGAAGTGCATGTCTACGTCGAAGAGGTCCCGGCGGGTGTCATCGTCTCCGTCGAGGACAGCGGACTGGTGATGGGCGACGTCCAGCTGCGGCGCGCCGAACGCGCCGTCACCGGGGGCATCGTGAACGCGTCCGATCTCGGCGGACTCACCGGCACCCGCCTCGGCCTCGCGGTGGTCGGCCGGCTGGCCGGCAAGTACGGCCTGAAGGTGTCCTTCCGGCCCTCCGCCCGCGGCGGCACCGGCGTTCTCGTCCTGATCCCGCAGGACCTCCTCACGCCGGCCAACACCCCGCACGGCACCGCCCCGCTGCCGGCCGCGCCCGAGCCCGCCGCGGCCGCCCCGACAGCCGTCGACGGCCGCGCCTCCGCGCCGCGGTCCCGGGCCGACCAGGAATCGCCGGAGCCCCAGAGGTCACACGGCTCGCAGGGCTCACAGGAGTCCCGGTCGCCCCAGGAATCCTCCGCGTCCCCCGTGTCGTACGCCGCCGCCCGCGCGGCAGGCGACCTCGACCCGGACCCCGTCCCGACCCACGACTCACCCCGGCACGACCAGGGTCCCGCGTCCTCCACCGGCGGCCTTCCCAAGCGCCGCCGCGGACGCACCCTCGCCCACGCCGAGCGCAGCCGCTCGCACGCCACGCCCCCGGCCACCCCGGAACCCCGTACCGGCGAGGACCCCAAGGCCCGGTCGGCCGCCCGTTTCGGCACCTTCCGCCAGGCGGTACGCGGCACGGCGCCGGGCGCCCCCGCACCCGTAGCGGCCGAGGATCCCCCACGGGCCGAAGAACGTGAGCGACCCGAGGACCGCGTACCCACCGGGGACCGCCCGCGAGCCGAGGAGCGCGTACGGGCCGAGGACGCGTATCCCGTACGGGAGGCGGACGACATCCGTGACGAAGCCGCCGTACAGAGCGCCGCCCCCGCCGCTCCCACCAGTTCCACCACCCCCACCCCGCACGCGCTCCCGGAAGGCGACACCACCCCATGACCGGCACCATCACCGCCGACGAGAAGCTCACCTGGCTCATCGAGGGCCTCCTTGAGCGCACCCCGGGCGCCCGGCACGCACTCGTGCTCTCCCGCGACGGCCTGAAGCTGTGCCGCACTCCGGAGCTGTCGGTCGACCAGGCCGACCAGCTCGCCGCCATCGCCGCCGGCATCCAGTCGCTGTCCCACGGGGCGTCCGTGGAGTTCGGCGACGGCAGCGGGGGTGTGCGCTCGGCGATGGCCGAGTTCTACGGCGGGGTGCTGTTCATCGTGGAGGCGGGCGACGGCGCGCATCTCGCGGTCGTCACCGCCGAGGACGCCGACGCCGGACTGGTCGGGCACAACATGAGCGAACTCGTGGAACAACTCGGCGAGCACCTGAGCACACCGCCCCGGTCGTCATGAGCCGTCCCGGCAGGGACGACGCGCCCGACCGGCTGTACACCCTCACCGGAGGGCGCACCCGGTCCGGGCCCGACACCCCCTTCGACCTGGTGACGCTGGTGGTCGCCGAGTGCGATCCGGTGGCGGGCATGCAGTCCGAGCACGCCGCGATCCTGCGGATGTGCGATCGGCCGACGGCGGTCGTGGAGATCGCGGCGGAGCTGAAGCTGCCTGTGTCGATCACCCGCGTCCTGCTCTCCGACCTGCTCTCCACGGGCCGCGTCAGCGCCCGTCACCCGCACACCACTGTTCCTTCCGGTCTTCCCGATCCCGACATCCTGGAGCAGGTGCTCGTTGGACTCCGTAACCTCTGACGCCCGTGCGCCCCTGTCCGCGTCGGCCGACAACGGCCTCAAGATCGTGATCGTGGGTGGCTTCGGCGTCGGCAAGACGACCCTGGTCCGCTCGGTCAGCGAGATACGTCCCCTCAACACCGAGGAGACGATGACGCAGGCCGGCGAGGCCGTCGACGACATCAGCGAGGTGCGCGGCAAGTCCGCGACCACCGTCGCCTTCGACTTCGGGCGCATCACGCTGGACACGCACAACATCCTGTACCTGTTCGGCGCACCCGGGCAGGAGCGGTTCTGGTTCCTGTGGGACCGGCTGTTCTCCGGAACGCTCGGGGCGATCGTCCTGGTCGACACCCGTCGTATCGACGACTCCTGGTACGCCATCGACCGGCTGGAGCACCACGGCACGCCGTTCATCGTGGCCTGCAACGACTTCGGCGGGCCCCCGCACACCCCCGCGCAGATCCGCGAGGCCCTCGACCTCGACCCGCACGTTCCGCTGCTCGACTGCGACGCCCGCTCCCGGGAGTCCAGCAAGCGGGTGCTGATCACCCTGGTGGAGCACCTCCAGTCCCGCTACGCCCGTCACGGCGCCGCAGCCGCGGAAGGCGCCCTTCAATCCCCGGAGTTGGCGCTGTGACCCCCACCACCGCATCCGCGCCCGTCCCCCTCGGCGGGCCGCGGTTCCAGACCGAACCCGCCGAGCTGTACCGGGAGATGCGGCGCGACCACGGCAGCGTCGTGCCGGTCGTCCTCGACGGCGACATCCCGGCGTGGCTGGTCCTCGGCTACCGCGAACTGCACCAGGTCACGGGCGATCCCCAGCTGTTCAGCCGGGACTCGGACCTGTGGAGCCAGTGGGACCGCATCCCGGACGACTGGCCGCTGCTGCCGATGATCGGCCGCAAGCAGCCCTCCATCCTTTACACCGTCGGCGAACGCCACCGCGAGCGCGCCGCGATGATCAGCGACGCCCTCGAAGCCGTCGACGCCTACGAACTGCGCTCCCAGGCCGAGAAGTTCGCCGACGAACTGATCGACGCGGTCTGCCCCAAGGGCGAGACGGACCTCGTCGGCGACTACGCGGCCCTGCTGCCCGTGCGGGTCCTCGCGACGCTCTACGGCTTCGCCGACGAGCAGGGTCCGGGCCTGGTGACCGCCCTGAACGACATGATCAACGGGCGCGAGGGCGCGCTGGCCGGACAGCAGCATCTCGCCGGCTCCATGGCCCGGTTGATCGCCGACCGCAAGGAGACACCGGCCAACGACGTCGTCTCCCGCATGCTCGCGAACACCGCGGGCTTCACCGACGAGGAGATCGTCCAGGACCTGATGGTCATGATGGCCGCCGGCCACCAGCCGACCGCAGACTGGATCGGCAACTCGTTGCGCCTGATGCTCACCGACGAGCGCTTCGCGGCCTCCCTGTTCGGCGGTCGGCACAGTGTCGCCGAAGCCATGAACGAGGTGCTGTGGGAGGACACCCCCACCCAGAACGTGGCCGGGCGCTGGGCCTCCCGCGACACCCAGCTCGGCGGCCGCCGGGTCCGCTCCGGCGACCTGCTGCTGCTCGGTCTGCAGGGCGCCAACTCCGACCCCCAGGTCCGCACCGACAGTTCCGCGCTCACCGGCGGCAACAACGCCCACTTCTCCTTCGGTCACGGGGAGCACCGCTGCCCGTTCCCGGCGCAGGAGGTCGCGGAGGTCATCGCGCGGACCGGGATCGAGGTCGTCCTCGACCGGCTGCCGGACATCGACCTGGCCGTGCCCGCCGAGTCGCTGGCCCGGCGTCCCTCCCCGTGGCTGCGGGGCCTGAGCGAACTGCCCGTACGGTTCACGCCCGTACCCGTCCTCTGAGACGCCGTCGCGCCCGGCCGACGCGCTGTTCGGCCGGGGCCCGGGGCCCCTTCATGCCCCGGGAAGCCGCCAGTACCCCCACCCCAGCCCTTGGAGGCACCCCCGCATGACCACCGGTACCGAAGAGACCCGCATAGTCCTGGACCCCTTCGTCACCGACCTCGACGGCGAGAGCGCCGCGCTGCGCGCGGCGGGGCCGCTCGCCGCCGTCGAACTGCCCGGCGGTGTGCCGATGTGGGCGGTCACCCACCACGCCGAGGCGCGCGCCCTGCTCACGGACCCCCGTCTGGTGAAGGACATCAACGTCTGGGGCGCCTGGCAGCGCGGCGAGATCGCCCCCGACTGGCCGCTGATCGGACTCGCCAACCCCGGCCGCTCCATGCTCACCGTGGACGGCGCGGACCACCGGCGGATGCGCACGCTGGTGGCGCAGGCGCTGACACCGCGCCGGGTGGAGCAGATGCGGGAGCGCATCGCGAAGCTGACGGAGAGTCTGCTCGACAACCTCACCGGGGACGTCGTCGACCTGAAGGCCGACTTCGCCTACCCCCTGCCGATGTACGTCATCGCCGACCTCATGGGCATCGAGGAGTCGCACCTGCCGCGCCTCAAGGTGCTCTTCGAGAAGTTCTTCTCGACGCAGACCCCGCCCGCGGAGGTCATCGCGACGCTCACCGAACTGGCCGGGATCATGGCGGAGACGGTGGCGGCGAAGCGTGCCGAGCCGGGCGACGACCTGACCAGCGCGCTGATCCTGGCCTCCGAGGACGGTGACCACCTCACCGACGCGGAGATCGTCTCCACCCTCCAGCTGATGGTCGCGGCGGGCCACGAGACGACGATCTCCCTGATCGTCAACGCGGTCGTCAACCTCTCCGCCCACCCCGACCAGCGCGCCCTCGTGCTCGCCGGCGAGGCCGACTGGTCCGCGGTCGTCGAGGAGACCCTGCGCCACTCCACCCCGACCTCCCACGTCCTCATCCGCTTCGCGACGGAGGACGTCCCGGTCGGCGACAAGGTGATCCCGGCGGGCGACGCGCTCATCGTGTCGTACGGCGCGATCGGCCGCGACGAGAACGCCCACGGCCCCACCGCGGGCGAGTTCGACATCAGCCGCACCAGCCAGAACCGGCACATCTCCTTCGGCCACGGACCCCACGTCTGCCCCGGCGCGGCCCTGTCCCGCCTGGAGGCGGGCGTCGCCCTGCCCGCCCTGTACGAGCGCTTCCCGTCCCTGGACCTCGCCGTCCCGGTGTCGGAACTCCGCAACAAGCCGGTGGTGACGCAGAACGACCTGTTCGAGCTGCCGGTCCGGCTGACCGCCGAATGAGGTGAACCGCCCGTAAGGCGCCCGTGAGCCACCCGATCAGGCGCCCGTAGACCGCCCGTAGACCGCCCGTGAGCCACTCGTGCGGCTGATCGCCGGACGAGGTGAGCTGACGGAGTGGCAGCTCGCCGGAGGGGCCCGTCACGGCCCCTCCGGCGACGGTGGCCGCCGGCCCGCGTCAACCCGCCCGTCTCAGCCGACGGACGACGTTTCGCCGAGGTTTCCCCGAACGGCTAGGCTCCCCGCGTGGCTGATATCCAGATCCCCGCTGACATCAAGCCCGCCGACGGACGATTCGGCGCTGGCCCCTCCAAGGTGCGGACGGAGGCACTGGACGCGCTGGCCGCGACCGGTAGCTCCCTGCTCGGCACATCCCACCGCCAGGCCCCGGTCAAGAACCTGGTCGGCAAGGTGCGCGAGGGCGTGCGCGAGCTGTTCTCCCTGCCCGACGGGTACGAGGTCGTCCTCGGCAACGGCGGCTCCACCGCGTTCTGGGACGTCGCGACGCACGGTCTGATCGAGAACAAGTCGCAGCACCTCACGTTCGGCGAGTTCTCCTCCAAGTTCGCGAAGGCGGCCAAGCTCGCCCCGTGGCTGGCCGAGCCCACCGTGGTCGCCTCCGACCCGGGCACGCACCCCGAACCGGTCGCCGAAGCGGGCGTCGACGTCTACGCCTTCACCCACAACGAGACCTCGACCGGTGTCGCCGCCCCGATCAAGCGGGTGCAGGGCGCCGACGAAGGCTCCCTCGTCCTGGTCGACGCCACCTCCGGCGCCGGCGGCCTGCCCGTCGACATCGCCGAGACCGACGTCTACTACTTCGCCCCGCAGAAGTCCTTCGCCTCCGACGGCGGCCTGTGGATCGGCGTGTTCTCCCCGGCCGCGATCGAGCGCGCCGAGCGGATCCACGCCTCCGGCCGGCACGTCCCGGAGTTCTTCTCGCTGCCCACGGCGATCGACAACTCCCGCAAGAACCAGACGTACAACACCCCGGCGCTGGCCACGATCTTCCTGCTCAACGAGCAGCTGGAGTGGATCAACGGCCAGGGCGGTCTCGCCTGGTCGGCGGCCCGGACGAAGGACTCCTCGACCCGCCTCTACCGCTGGGCCGAGGACAGCAAGTACGCCACCCCGTTCGTGACCGACGCGGCCAAGCGCTCACAGGTCATCGGCACCATCGACTTCGCCGACGAGATCGACGCCGCCGCCGTCGCCAAGGTCCTGCGCGCCAACGGCATCGTCGACACCGAGCCCTACCGCAAGCTCGGCCGCAACCAGCTGCGCGTCGCCATGTTCCCGGCGATCGACCCGGCGGACGTCGAGGCGCTGACGCACTGCATCGACTACGTGATCGAGAAGCTGTAACCGTTCCGTTCCCACGAGTTGAGGGGCGTCCGGCGCGCGAGCGTGCCGGACGCCCCTCGGCCGTTTCCACGGCCTAGGTCCGCGGGTCAGTTGCGGCGCAGCAGCCTCTTGAAACCGAGGACGACGGCGAAGAGGGCGGCGACCGCGATGGCGCCGACCTTCAACCCGCCGCTGATTCCGCCGCCGCTCCCGTCCCCGGCGGCGGCCGAACCACCGCCCTTGGAGGGCGACTTGGAGTCGGAGCCGCCGGTACCGGGCGCGTCCTCCGGCTGTACGGGGCTGTCCGCGCCCTCGCTGCCGTACATGAGCTTCGATCCGTCGGGGGTGTAGGTGATGGACTCGCCCTGGCCCTGGAGGGGCACGTTCAGGCGGCCCTGGCGTTTGATCCGGCCGTCGTTCCAGGAGTAGGCGATGCCGCCGAAGTAGCCGCGTACGGCGAGCTGCCGGCCGTCGGGGGAGAAGGCGCCGTCGGTGACCCAGAGGTCGATGGTGGCGACGGGCTTGAAGATGTTGGTGCCGGTGGCGGAGAGATGGGCAGGGCCTTCGTAGAGGTGGCCGCCGTCCTCGTTCTTGTCGGCGATGTAGACGCGCCCCGTCTTGGGATGCACCATCAGCGCCTCCGCGTTGCGGGGACCGTCCGAGTACTTCACGACGTACTGGGTGGCACGGATCGTCTGGTCCTTGAGCACCTTGGGCTCGGGGAGCTTGTAGATCCACACGTGGTCCCACTTGCCGCCGAGGTTGTCGCCGATGTCGGCGGCGTAGAGGTCGCCGTCGGGGCCGATGGAGATCGCCTCGACGTCCCGGGGCGCGCCGACCCCGCTCATGGTGATCGTGGCGACGGTCCGGCCGGTCCTGCTGTCGACGGCGTACAGAAAGGGCCCGTCGTCGCTGTCGTTGTGGGTCCAGTAGACGCCGGGGTGGATGCGCGAGGCGGCGAGGCCGCTGGACTCCTTGATCCGGGGGTCCTTGATGGTGAATCCGCCGTCCCCGCCGTCGGCGAGAGCGGGCGCCGCCAGGGCGACGGCGAGGGCGGCTCCGGCAAGGGCTCCGGCGGCGGCTCCGGACACGAACGAGGGCGATCGGCGCATGACCCAAGCGTGCCATCCCACCGGCCCGTTCACGCCGCCGCCGTCCACCCGGGCGCCCACCGGCCGGCCCCCACGCCCGCCCGGGCCCGTGAACCTCGCCGGAGCCCGCGGGAGCGTGTCCAGCTTCACACCGTCACGGCCCATGGCACCCGGGCCGATCGTCCATGATGAGCGGATGCTCAGGTTCATGCCCGTCGGCGACTCCATGACGATCGGTAGCGCGGGCGAACACACATGGCGTTACCGGATGTGGCAGCACCTGCGCGCGACGTACGGGGGCCCGTTCAAGATCGTCGGCCCGCGCGAGACGCTGTACGACAAGGCGACGGAGTCCCCCGACTCGCTCGAGTACGCGGACCCGGAGTTCCCCCGCGCCCACCTGGCCGGCTGGGGCGAGGGCTGGCTGCACATGGCCCCGCTGATCCGCGAGGCGGTCCGGGCGCAGCGCGCCGACGTCCTGCTGGTCTCCCTCGGCCTCATCGACCTCGGCTTCTACACGAACGCCGCGCAGACCGCCGACAACGCCCGCGCCTTCGTCGCGGAGGCCCGCGCCGCGAACCCGCGCGTCCGCATGGTCCTGCTCCCGGTGATACCGAACGTCCGCGCCGAGTCCGACGCCCCCTTCGCCACCCAGGTCGCCGCCTTCAACGAACTGCTCGCCAAGACGGTCGCCGACCTCGACGAGCCGCGCTCCCCCCTGCTGCTCGCGTCCCCGCCCCCCTCGTACGACACCACCTTCGACACGTACGACGGCACCCACCCGAACGCGAACGGCGAACACAAGATCGCGGAGGGTTTCGCGGAGGCGATGTACCAGGCCTGGGACCTGGGCGAGCCGTACACGGCCGAACCGGCGTGACCGAAAAGGGACGTTGCCCGGTCACGGTGCGTATCGTTGTACCGTGCGGCCGCGCCCGTCCAGGGGCAGCCGGGGAGGAGCGCCACGATGACCGTCCTGGAGGACAGGATCGAGATGGCCGACGCCGACGCCGACACCGAGGCTTTGGACGAGTGGTTCCGACGTCTTGAGCGGATGCCCGTCCCCGAAGGATTCCGGGTCGAGATCGTCGGGGGCAACGTCCACATGACACCGCAGCGGAACACCCACTGGCAGATCATTCGCCAGATCCTGTGGGCGGTCGAAGACAGGTTCGGCAGGGAGACCAAGGTCTTCTCGGACGTCCGGATCGACTTCCCCGGCCACGAGAACGGGTTCTGCCCAGACATCGCCCTGCTCAAGGACACGGCGGAGCCGGACGGCGGGGGCCACTGGCGCTACCAGGACGTGGAGTTCGTCGCCGAGGTGATCTCCGAGGGCACCGCGGCCAACGACTACGGTCCCAAGAAGGCCGCCTACGCGATCGCCGAGGTACCCGTCTACCTGATCGCCGATCCCTACCAGCGCCGCTGCCACGTCTACACCCACCCCAAGGGCGACACCTACACGACGGAGACGAGGGTCGACTTCGGCGAGATCGTCGACCTCACGACGACCGCTCTCGGCCTCGCCCTGAAGACCGACGAGTTCCCGCGCGACTGACCACAGCCCCCCACCCCCCACCACCTCACCCGCCCCGCTCTTGCCTAGAGCGCACTCCACGCCGTTGGCTGGTGAGTCATGAAGTACACACAGCTCGGACGCACGGGGCTCAAGGTCAGCCGGCTCGTCCTCGGCACTATGAACTTCGGGCCGCAGACCGACGAGGCCGACAGCCACGCCATCATGGACGCGGCGTTGGACGCGGGTATCAACTATTTCGACACGGCGAACGTGTACGGCTGGGGCGAGAACAAGGGCCGTACCGAATCGATCATCGGGAACTGGTTCGCGCAGGGCGGCGACCGGCGTGAGCGGACGGTTCTCGCCACCAAGGTGTACGGGAACATGGGCACCGAGGGCGAACCGTGGCCCAACCAGGACAAGCTCTCCGCCCTGAACATCCGGCGGGCGGTCGACGCGAGCCTGAAGCGCCTGCAGACCGACTACATCGACATCTACCAGTTCCACCACGTCGACCGGTCGACGCCGTTCGACGAGATCTGGCAGGCGATCGACGTCCTGGTGCGGCAGGGGAAGATCCTCTACGTGGGATCCAGCAACTTCCCCGGCTACAAGATCGCCCAGGCCAACGAGATCGCCGCCCGCCGGGGCGGCACCATCGGCCTGGTCAGCGAGCAGTGCCTCTACAACCTCGCCGAACGCCGCGCCGAGATGGAGGTCATCCCGGCCGCCCAGGAGTACGGGCTCGGTGTCATCCCCTGGTCGCCGCTGCACGGCGGACTGCTGGGCGGTGTGATCAAGAAAGAGGTCGAGGGCGGCCGACGGGCGAGCGGCCGGTCCGCCGACGCCCTCGCCAACACGGCCGTACGCGCCCAGATCCAGTCGTACGAGGATCTGCTGGAGAAGCACGGTCTGAAGCCCGGAGAGGCCGCGCTGGCCTGGCTGCTGACCCGTCCCGGCGTCACCGGCCCCATCGTGGGCCCGCGCACCGCGGAGCAGCTCGAGTCGGCGCTGCGCGCGGCGGAACTGGAACTGTCGGAGGAGGTCCTGGAGGGTCTCGACGAGATCTTCCCGGGACCGGGGCCGTCCCCCGAGGCGTTCGCCTGGTAGCAGGGCAACTCGTCCGGCGGTGGCGGTGGCGGTCACTGTCCGACCGCTGCCGGCGTCCGGCGGTGGCGGTCGCTATCTGACCGCCGCCGCCATGGCCACGACGAAGAACATCAGCACGAGTACAGCGGCCATGATCCGGTTACGGGTCTTCGGGTTCACGCCATCGAGGTTAACCGGCCGCCCGGCCGGTCCCGTCGCCCGCCCCCAGCGGCCGGCTCGCCACCGTTTCGTATCGCGGCTGCTCACCGGGCACTCCCGACGTCGGCAGGTTGCTGCGGACGAGACACAGCTCACCCACCGTCCAGGGCTTCCCGGCGAAAGTGTCCAGCGCGGCGACGTACGGCTTGAAGTCGGCGGAGTCACGGCTGCGGGCCACCGTCAGATGCGGCCGGTAACGGCGGTGCTCCTCCATCTCGACGCCCGCCTTCCGGCCCGCGGCCTCCGCCCGGTCGGCCAGCAGCCGCATGGTCTCCACGTCCCCCGTCGCCCCCACCCACAGGGCACGCCCGCCGAAGTGCCCGCCGCCGTGCAGGGACAGCGGGAACGGGTCGGTACGACGGGCGGCCCGCAGCAGCCGTTCCGCGAGGTCCGGGACGATGTCCTCGGCCACCTCTCCGTAGAACGCGAGGGTGAAGTGCCAGCCCGGTCGGCCCGTCCAGCGCAACGCGTCCGCACCCGGCATCCGCTGCAACGCGTCCACTTCCGGGGCCAGTTCACGCACCACATCGGCAGGGGGCAGTACCGCCGCGAAGAGTCTCATGGGGCCAGCCTTCCAGGGAACGGCGACCAGCACACGGGAGCCTGCGGGACGGCCCGCTCCCGTGTGCTGAACGCTTCCGTACGTACGCGTGAGGCGGCCGGCCGCGTGAGCGGACCGACCGCCTCCGAGGCGGCACCTGTCACACAGCGGTGACGAGCTGCTCCTCGCTGCTCGGCACGCGCGGGACGAAGCGGATCCGGGGGTGTCCGTGGTGCCAGTCGAAGGAGACACGCAGGCCGCCGAGGCGGGCCAGGACCAGGCCGATCGTCGTCGCCGCGGTCATCGAGACCAGTCCGCCGAGCGCGAAGCCCACCCGCGGACCGTAGACGTCGGTGACCCAGCCGATGAGCGGCGCGCCCAGCGGTGTGCCGCCCACGAAGACCATCATGAACAGCGCCATGACACGGCCGCGCATGGCCGGGTCGGTGGCCATCTGGACCGAGGTGTTCGCGGTGACGTTCACCGTCAGTCCGAAGATGCCGATCGGGACCATCAGGAGCGCGAACAGCCAGAGCGTGGGGGCGGTGGCCGCCACCACCTCCAGCGCGCCGAAGGCCACCGCCGCCGCGATCAGTACGCGCAGCCGGGCCGTGCCCCGCCGGGCGGCGAGCAGCGCGCCGGCCAGCGAGCCGACCGCCATGAGCGTGTTGAAGAGGCTGTACGCCCCCGCTCCCGAGTGGAAGATGTCGTCCGCGTACGCCGACAGCCAGACGGGGAAGTTGAAGCCGAAGGTGCCGATGAAGCCGACGAGGACGATCGGCCAGATCAGTTCGGGGCGGCCCGCGACGTAGTGGAGGCCTTCACGGAGCTGGCCCTTGGCGCGCGGCGCCCGCTCGACGACGTGCAGTTCGCGGGCGCGCATGAGCAGCAGGCCCGCCATGGGGGCCACGAAGGACAGGCCGTTCAGGAGGAAGGCCCAGCCGGTGCCGACGCCGGTGATCAGCAGGCCCGCAACGGCGGGGCCTACCAGCCGCGCGGACTGGAAGTTGGCCGAGTTCAGGCTGACCGCGTTCTGCAGCTGGCCGGGGCCGACCATCTCGGAGACGAAGGACTGGCGTGCCGGGTTGTCGACGACGGTGGCCATGCCGACGGCGAACGCGGCGAGATAGACGTGCCAGACGTGGACATGGCCGGAGAGGGTGAGGAAGGCGAGCGCGAGGCCGGTGAGAGCCATCGCCGTCTGGGTCACCAGCAGCGTGGGGCGCTTGGGGAGCCTGTCGACGAGGACACCGCCGTACAGGCCGAAGAGCAGCATCGGCAGGAACTGGAGGGCGGTGGTGATACCGACCGCCGCGGAGGAGCCCGTCAGGCTCAGCACCAGCCAGTCCTGGGCGATGCGCTGCATCCAGGTGCCGGTGTTGGAGACGACCTGGCCCAGGAAGAACAGACGGTAGTTCCGGATCTTCAGCGAGCTGAACATCGAGGAGGAGCGGGGGGAGTCGCGGGTGGCTGCGGGGTCGTGGGTGGCTGGTGCGGGGGCGGAGAATGCTCCGGGTCCCGTACTCAAAAGGGCTCGCCTCCAGGGCAGTCGTGGACGTCGGCGTCATGGGGGCGTCGGCGCTTGCGGGGAGAGGGCGGCCCTCGGTGATCCGAGATCGGGGATCGGGGATCGGGGATCGGGGATCGTCATCGTGCTCCGCGATCGGGGGTCCGAGGTCGGAGTCCGAGGCCCGAGTCCAAGACCCGTGATCCGTGATCGGGTATCCGCGATCGGGGATCGGAAGAGGGCCGCCGGTGTTCAGATGTGCGCGAGCTTTTCCAGGACGGGGGCGGCTTCGCGAAGCTTGGCCCATTCGTCCTCGTCGAGGGCCTCGACCAGTCCGGCCAGGAACGCGTTCCGTTTGCTGCGGCTCTCTTCGAGCATCGCCTCAGCCTTGTCGGTCTGCGTCACGACCTTCTGGCGCCGGTCATCGGGGTGCGGCTCCAGTCTGACCAGCCCCTTGGCTTCGAGCAGCGCGACGATACGGGTCATCGACGGCGGCTGCACATGTTCCTTGCGGGCGAGTTCGCCGGGCGTGGCGCTGCCGCAGCGGGCGAGGGTGCCGAGCACCGACATCTCGGTGGGGCTCAGCGACTCGTCGACCCTCTGGTGCTTGAGTCGACGCGACAACCGCATCACTGCGGAGCGCAAGGCGTTCACGGCGGCCTCGTCGTCGCCATGGGTGAGGTCAGGCATGTTGTTTAGCGTAACTCATTACTCTCGCTAAAGAACAATGGGGTGCCCGTGAAACGCGCCATCCAATCGGCGGATCACTCATACGAGTGAGATCGCTCCGGAAAGTGACCCGAATCCGGTCGGGAAGCGGCGACCCTCGACTCCATGGGGACCAGCGTGCTCAGCCTGCGTATGGACGGGGAGCTGCTAGACCGGCTCCGACAACATGCCGCGAAACGCGGAATGAGCGTCCAGGACTATGTGGTCCGGACGCTCATTCGCGACGACTTCGACGAGCGGTTCCAGACCGCCGTCGAGGAGACGGAGAAGTTCTACGGGGTCACCTGAGGCGGGATCACCCGAGGCCCCGTACGGCAGCTGCCGCTCAGGTCAGGCCGAGAGCCGGCATGAGGTAGTAGAAGGTGAACACCGCCGACACCACATACATGGCGACCGGGATGTCACGACCGCGGCCCGCCGCCAGGCGCAGCACGACGAAGGTGATGAAGCCCATCCCGATGCCGTTCGTGATCGAGTAGGTGAACGGCATCAGCATCATCGTCACGAAGGCCGGGATGGCGATCGTGTAGTCCGCCCAGTCGATCTCCTTGACCGAGTGGGACATGATCAGGAAGCCGACCGCGATCAGCGCGGGGGTGGCCGCCTGGGACGGGACCATCGTGGCGACGGGGGTCAGGAAGAGGGCGACGGCGAAGAGCGCGCCGGTGACCACGTTTGCGAAGCCCGTGCGGGCACCCTCACCGACACCGGCCGTGGACTCCACGAAGCACGTGGTGGCCGAGGAGGAGGTGGCACCGCCCGCGGCGACGGCGATGCCGTCGACGAAGAGGACCTTGTTGATGCCGGGCATGTTGCCCTGCGCGTCCGTCAGCTTGGCCTCGTCGCTGATGCCCATGATCGTGCCCATCGCGTCGAAGAAGCACGACAGCAGCACGGTGAAGACGAAGAGGATGCCGGTCAGCACGCCGACCTTGCCGAAGCCGCCGAAGAGACTGAACTGGCCGACGAGACCGAAGTCCGGGCTGGCGACCGGGTTGCCGGGCCACTTCGGGGTGGTCAGACCCCAGGACGGGACGGTGGTGACGGCGTTGATGATCACCGAGACGACCGTCATGGTGACGATCGAGATGAGGATGGCGCCGGGCACCTTGCGCACGATCAGCGCGAGGGTGAGCAGCGTGCCGAGGACGAAGACCAGGACGGGCCAGCCGTGCAGGTGACCGTCGGTGCCGAGCTGGAGCGGTACCGTCGTCTGGGCGATGTCCGGGATGCGCGTGACGAAGCCGGAGTCCACCAGGCCGATCAGCATGATGAAGAGGCCGATACCGATCGCGATGCCCTTGCGCAGGCCGAGCGGCACCGCGTTCATGACGCGCTCACGCAGACCGGTGGCGACCAGGAGCATCACGATGAAGCCCGCGAGGACCACCATGCCCATGGCGTCCGGCCAGGACATCCGGGGCGCGAGCTGGAGGGCGACGACCGTGTTCACGCCGAGGCCCGCCGCAAGCGCGATCGGCACGTTGCCGATGACGCCCATGAGGAGCGTGGTGAAGGCCGCGGTCAGCGCGGTCGCGGTGACCAGCTGCCCGTTGTCGAGGTGGTGCCCGTACATGTCCTTCGCGCTGCCCAGGATGATCGGGTTCAGCACGATGATGTACGCCATCGCGAAGAAGGTGGCGAAACCGCCGCGGATCTCGCGCGGGAGGCTGGAGCCCCGCTCCGAGATCTTGAAGTAGCGGTCGAGGGTGCTCTGCGTGGGCCGGGACTCCGGCTCCTGCGGGGCGGGGGCCTTGGTGGCGGCCGAGGTGGACATGCGGGTCCTCAAACGTGCAGGGGGACGGGGACGTGATCGAGCCTGGTCAGTGGTCGCTCACCAGCAGGTTCCCCCAGGTCGCTGTTGGTGTTTTATACGAATACAACTGGCCAGACTCGGACGGTTTCAGTATGAACATATGAGTCGGAAATCGCTATCTCCGCGCGTAGACCCTTGCCGCACAAGGGGAGAGCGGGTGCGAACACAACCGGTCCCCGACCCTCGTAAGCTGTGCACATGGCGAAGTGGACCCCCAAGCACGAGGCGCCGGAGCCCCTGGAGGGCCCCGTCGTCGCCACCATCACGGGCGGCACGATCCTCTGGTTCGTCCTCTTCCTGGTGCAGCTGCCGTTCTACGGCTGGTTCGACGACCACGGACACCTGTGGTGGCTGTGGACCTGTCTGGCCGGCGCGGGCCTCGGACTGATCGGTATCTGGTACGTCCGCAAGCGTGACGCCGCGATCAAGCGCGCGCACGCCACCGGCTCCACCGCCGCCCCCGTGACGGAGTAACGGGGCTTCTCCTCCACCCACGGCAGCATTCCCCGCCGCGCCCCGTCCTCCCCAGGTCGGAACTTTGGCGCACTCGGCGGGTGAAGCCGCATATCCGCACGTACCGTCGAATGCATGACCCACATCGACGCGGGCGCCGGACTCGATCCCGTTCACCCCGTGCCCATACCCGCCTCCCGGCGGGCCGAGGGGTTGTCGGCCGCCGAGGTGGCCGAGCGGGTCGCGCGCGGCGAGGTGAACGACGTCCCGGTGCGCAGCAGCCGCTCCGTGGGCGAGATCGTCCGGGCGAACGTGTTCACCCGGTTCAACGCGATCATCGGCGTGCTCTGGCTGATCATGCTGTTCGTGGCGCCGTTCCAGGACAGCCTGTTCGGCTACGTGATCATCGCCAACACCGGGATCGGCATCATCCAGGAATGGCGGGCCAAGAAGACCCTGGACTCGCTCGCGGTCATCGGCGAGGTGAAACCGACCGTCCGCAGGGACGGGGTGGCCGCCGAGGTGAGATCGGCGGAGATCGTGCTCGGGGATCTCATCGAGATCGGGCCGGGCGACAAGGTAGCCGTCGACGGCACCTGTGCGGAGGCCGACGGGCTGGAGATCGACGAGTCGCTGCTCACCGGTGAGGCCGACCCCGTGGTCAAGCACACCGGCGACCCGGTGATGTCGGGCAGCTTCGTGGTCGCGGGCACCGGCGCCTTCACGGTGACCAAGGTGGGCCGGGAGGCATACGCGGCACAGCTCGCGGAGGAGGCCTCACGGTTCACGCTGGTCCACTCCGAGCTGCGCACCGGTATCTCCACGATCCTCAAGTACGTGACGTGGATGATGATCCCGACCGCCATCGGCCTCGTCGTCAGCCAGCTCGTCGTCAAGCAGCACGGCTTCAAGGACTCCATAGCGCGGACCGTCGGCGGGATCGTGCCGATGGTCCCCGAGGGGCTGGTCCTGCTCACCTCCGTCGCCTTCGCGATCGGCGTCATCCGGCTTGGCCGAAAACAGTGCCTCGTTCAGGAACTCCCCGCCATCGAGGGCCTCGCCCGCATCGACACCGTCTGCCTCGACAAGACCGGAACCCTCACCGAGGGCGGCATGGACGTCACCGAGCTACGGCCGCTCCAGGGCGCCGACGAGTCGTATCTGCGCAGGGTTCTCGGCGCGCTCGGCGAGTCGGATCCCCGGCCGAACGACTCCCTCCGGGCGATCATCGCCGCCTACCCGGACAGCGAGGAATGGCGCTGCACCCAGTCACTGCCCTTTTCCTCCGCCCGCAAGTACAGCGGCGCCGGGTTCAGCGAGGGCAACGGCGAGTCGAGCACCTGGCTGCTCGGCGCTCCCGACGTGCTGCTGCCCGACGGGGACGCGGCGCTCGCCGAGACCGAGCGGCTGAACGAGGCGGGGCTGCGGGTGCTGCTGCTCGCGAAGACCACCAAGGACCTCGACGACCCCGGCGTCGCGGAGGCCGCTCGGCCCGCCGCGCTGGTCGTCCTGGAGCAGCGGTTGCGCCCGGACGCGGCCGACACCCTGCGCTACTTCGCCGACCAGGACGTCAAGGCCAAGGTCATCTCCGGCGACAACGCGGTGTCGGTGGGCGCGGTCGCCGGCAAGCTCGGGCTCACCGGCGAGGTGGTGGACGCGCGCAGGCTGCCGGACGGCCCGGAGGAGATGGCGGAGTCCCTGGAGAAGGGCACGGTCTTCGGACGGGTCACCCCGCAGCAGAAGCGCGACATGGTCGGCGCCCTGCAGTCCCGCGGGCACACGGTGGCGATGACCGGCGACGGGGTGAACGACGTCCTGGCGCTGAAGGACGCCGACATCGGGGTGAGCATGGGCTCCGGTTCCGAGGCGACCCGCGCGGTGGCCCAGATCGTGCTGCTCAACAACAGCTTCTCGACACTGCCCTCGGTGGTCGGGGAGGGCCGCCGGGTCATCGGGAACATCACCCGGGTCGCGACGCTCTTCCTGGTGAAGACGGTCTACTCGGTGCTGCTGGCCGTCCTGGTGGTGTGCTGGCAGGTCGAATACCCCTTCCTGCCCCGGCACCTGACCCTGCTGTCCACCCTGACGATCGGCATTCCGGCGTTCTTCCTCGCCCTCGCCCCCAACAAGGAGCGCGCCCAGCCGCACTTCGTGCGGCGGGTGATGCGGTACTCGATCCCGGGCGGAGTCGTCGCGGGAGTGGCCACCTTCGTGACGTATCTGATCGCGCGCCACCACTACACGGGAGACGGCTCGCTGGAGGCGGAGACGAGCGCCGCGACACTGACCCTCTTCCTGGTCTCGATGTGGGTGCTCGCGATCATCGCCCGGCCCTACACCTGGTGGCGGATCTGCCTCGTCACCTCGATGGGCGGGGCGTTCCTGCTGGTGCTCATGGTGCCGAAGCTGCAGCACTTCTTCGCGCTGAAGCTGGTCGGCGAGGCGATGCCGTGGGTCGCGGTGCTGATCTCGGTGGTGGCGGCGGCCGTCCTGGAGTTCCTGTGGAGGTGGGTCGACCGCCGCGTTCCCGCGTAGGGGCTGCTTCAGTGGTCACCGCACGTCGACGTGGTCATCCGTGGCGCTGACGGCCGGGGTGGTCGTGGTGCCCGCGAAGCTGTGGCGGAAGTATCCGTCGACGGTGGCCTTCGGGTGGTGGCCTTCGGGTGGTGGCCTTCGAGTGGTGGCGTCGGCGTTGACCAGGATGTCGGCCGGGTAGATGTCCGAAAGAAAAGATCACCTGGGCCTACGGAAAAGTTGCAGGAGAGACGGATTCTTTGGTCGCCCCCTTTACCGGCGTCGCGGCGGGGTGGGGACAGACAAAGATCCCCGGCCGCCGGGCCGGGGATCTTCGGTCAACTCAACTCATGGGTCACTGCACGTCGACGTAGTCACCCGTGGCGCTGACGGCCGAGGTGGTCGTGGTGCCCGCGAAGCTGTAACGGAAGGTGCCGTCGACGGTGGCCGTCGTGGTCGTCTTCAGGTTGCCGGCGCTGTCCGTCTTGACCGTCTTGAGGGTGGTGTAGGTGCTGCTGCCCGCCTTGCGGAACTGCAGATTCACCGACTGGGTGCCGTAGCCGTAGTACTTGGCGGCGTCCCAGCTCGCGCGGGTCAGCGCGCCGGTGACCGTGATGGTCTTGCCCTTCTTGACCGGCTCCGGGGCGGCGTTGACCGTCAGCTTGGAGTAGCGCTGGAGGTTCTTGGTGCCCAGGTCGCCCTGCCACTTGGGGGCCTGGGTGTCGTCGTTCTTGTCGACGGCGAGCGCGCCGACCTTCCAGGCGCCGGCCTGGGCGCTGAACAGGTCCATGCTGTCGTCGGTGGAGGCCGGACGGAACTCGATCTTGGCCGTGCACTTGAGCACGGTGGAGGAAGAGGCCGTGCAGGTGCCGGGCTCGTCGCCGATGATGAGGTCGGTCGGCGAGGTGATCGTGGTGCCGCGGTAGAGCAGCGGACCGCTGTCGAACGAGCTCGCGCTGACGGTCGAGGGGTGCGTCACGGTGTAGGTCGCGCTGACCGTGACCTGCGCGGAGGCGCCGACCACGATGTTCTTGCCACTGTTGATCACGACGTTGGAGAAGGTGACGCCGGACACCGGGTTGCCTGCGGCCTGCGCGGCCGGCACGGCGAGAGCGGAGAGGGCCAGGGCGCCGGTTACGGCTGCCACGGTGGCTCGTATGCGCATGTGGGGTTCCCCAAGTGGAGAAAGGGGTCCCGGCGGTGGTCGTTCCTCACGGCTCGTCGTCAGCACGGGACCCAAGTGATCAGTGAGTCTGTTGACTCATGGGTGAGATTAGTGAGAGGTGCGACTGGTTGTACGGGTGGGGTGCGGGAATCGCAGTTTTTAGGTGGGCATTGCTCGCCGATGACGAAGCACGGAGGAACGCCCGGCCCGGGCATTACCGAGGCCCGGGCTCACCCGGCTCAGGGCTCTCCCGGGACCACCGGGTGTTCCCGGGACCGGGAATGCCCGGGACCGGGAATGCCCGGGACCGGGCATTCCCGAGGCCGGGCAGTGTTCCTCACGGCGTTGTCCGCATCACCTGCGTGCCGGTCCTGGCCTTCGCGGTTCGCGCCGCTCGGATCGGCGTGATCAGTCGAACCAGCGGTCCCGGGCCAGTTCCTCGGTGCGGGACGGGTCCTCCAGCAGCGCCGCGACCTCGAAGCGGCGCGGCCACTGGCCCGCCGACCAGGCGAGTCCGGCGGCGACGCCCTCCACGGTGGCGGCGTGCAGCACCCCGTCCCGGGTGCGGCGCCAGTCGAGCTCGGTGCCGTCGACCACGAGCTCCTCGTGCTCGACGTACGAGGCGGGGGTCCCGGGGCCCAGCAGGACCCGTACGGACTCCGGTACGTCGTGCTCGGTGCCCTCGGAGGTCACCTCTCCGGTGACGGACTCGCTGAGCCGCCGCACCTGGAACAGCTCGGCGAGTTCGGCGGCCCGTGACGGCGGCACCGGCAGCAGCGGCACCCCGTCGGTGAACGCCAGCAGATCCGGTGAGTCCACGACCATCGCGTCGGCCGCGTCCACGACCCGCACCTCGCCGTCCACGACGGCCCGCAGCTCGTCCGGCAGTGTCACCCGCTCGGGGTCGAGATCGGCCAAGGCGCCGTAGAGGGCGTGCAGTTGGGTGCCGGAGACCTCACGGTCCGGGTCGGCGAGCCGGTCGAGCAGTTCGGCGGCGCCACCGGGCTCGTCGAGCAGGGCGGCCACGGACGTACGGACGCCGAGCGCCCGCAGCACCTGTTCGTCGTCGAAGCCGGTCGCGTCGGCCTCGTCATACAGGCCGCGCAGCAGCGGATCGCCGCCGGCGGCCCGCAGACCGGCCGGCCGGCGCCCGTCGAGCACCGGATGCCCGCGCAGCCACCAGGCCGTGTACGGCCGGACGATCTCGTGCGTGCCGTCCGGCAGCAGGATGCGCACCTGCTGGGTGATGGCGTCCCGCAGCGGCGGCTGGGCGAGCAGGGCCAGGGCCTCGGGCCACCGGTCGTCGTCCACCAGGTCCAGATCCCGTACGGCGACGATCTCGGTCGCGACGGGCGGCACCGGCGAGTCGGGCAACCGGTCCAGCACGTCCTCGCACCACACGTCCACCGCGTCCAGCAGACCCGCGTCGTCGGGCTCGGCGAAGTCCGCGTCGCGCGGCTCCAGTTCGTCCGGGTCGAGCACGATGTCGGTGGCGCGCACCAGGGCGAAGCCCGCGAGGACGCCACAGGCGGCGAGCGGCTGCTCGCCCCAGCGGTCAGCCAACTCGGAGTCGACGAAGGCGAGTTCGTCCTCGCGCATGATCCGGGCGAACGGGCTGCCGGGCAGCACGAGTTCACCGGCGGGCACGAGCTCACCCTCGCCGTCCGGCAGGGCGAGAGCGCCGAGCCAGGGCTCGTCGCCGGGTTCGAGGGCGGCGTCACGGACCAGCGCGAGGACGGTGTCCGCGAGCTCCTCCGCGTCCGGGGTGTCCTCGTCCCACGCCCCGCCCTCGTCGTCGAGCGAGACGGCCACCGCGGCCCGCACCTGCGGGGTGGTGAGCACCGCGCGCGGCGAGGCCGGCAGAGCGCCCAGCTTCTCCAGGAGCGGGTGGGCGGCGTCCGGGTGCGCGACCTTGAGGCCGAGGCGAGCGAGCGTGTCGGGGGCCACCAGGGACCCCTCCGCGGTGGGCAGCAGGATCTGGCGGGGCCCGATCGTCGTACGGCCGTCGGCCAGCGGCACCGGCAGTCCGGACAGCCGGTCCGGGTCGACCCCGGCCAGGCTGTCGTACAGGCGGTGCCACCACGCCGGGTCCTTCTCCAGACCGGCCAGCCGGTCCACGGCCTCGGTGAGCGGAACCCGGGCGACGCCCAGCGTGCGCAGTTCCACCCGCCGCTCCAGCCCGGCGGGCAGCAGGCTGGGCAGCACCTCGGCGAGCACCCGGACGGTCTCGGCGCCCGCGCCCTCCACCACCTCGGCGTCGCGCGGCCGCAGGACGGTGGGGTTCTCCGCGGGGCTGCTCTCGGGCCAGTCGTCGGGGGTGTCGGCGGCCGGCATCCGGTCCGGCGGGGCGGCGGGCGGCAGGAACGCGGTGCGCGGCAGCCGGTCCAGGATCGCCTGGCGCAGCGCGCCGTCCAGCTCGCCCTTGCCGAGCGGGCCCGGCACCAGGTCGATGATCCCGGTGTCCACCGGCCGCCAGGAGGCGAGGAGTTCGGCGTAGGCGTCCGCCACGCGCTCCACCAGGAAGTCGGTCAGCGGGCCGGGGGCGGCGTGCCGCCGGGTGGTGTCCAGCGGGAGGGAGGCGATGAGGAGCGCGGGTACGCCGAGGGCTTCGTCGCTCGGCGTCGGCGCGTGCACGACGGGGCTGGTCCGCGGGCGGGCCGGGGCTCCCTCGTCGTCGACCGGGACGGCCCAGGTCACGGACCAGTGCGGGCGCAGCCGCTCCTCGACCGGACGGTCGGCGAGCAGGGCGGGGTCGAGGGGGCCGTGCCGGTCGACGGTGCGGTAGCGGGTCGTGCCGTCGCGGGAGTCGTCGATGACGGCCCCGTGCTCGGCGGCGCCGCGGCGCAGGGTGCGGACCTCCGCGTCGCCGATCTCCACGACCACTTCCGCCAGGCCGGGAAGGGCGAGCAGGAGGGCGTCGTCGATGTTCCGCAGGAGGCGCTCGGCGAGGTCCTCGGCGGCGGTGTCGCGCAGCGGCAGGATCACGGCGGTGTCGTACGAGTCCGGGGCGGTGCCCTCGGCCGCGAACGGCAGCCGCAGCAGCGGGACATGGCCGTCCCGGCGGCGGATCTCGTCACCGAGGCCGGGGCTGTTCCCGGCGGTGCCGGCGGCGAGATCGCGGGCCTCGGCGAGCGCCCAGCGGACACCGCCGTGCCGTCCGACGACGGCGGGCTCGTCCGTGACGGCGAGGACCGCGGCGAAGCCGACACCGAAACGGCCCACGGCCGTGTCGTGCGCGTCCCGCTTCGCGGAGGCGCGGAGGGTGGCGAGCGACTCGACGCCGACCGCGTCGAGGGGGGCGCCGGTGTTGGCGGCCACCAGGACGCCGTCGCGAAGGGTGAGGCGCAGACGACCCGGGGTGCCGGCGCGGGCCGACGCGTCGGCGGCGTTCTGGGCGAGCTCCACGACGAGCCGGTCGCGGTAGCCGCCGAGGACGAGGTCCTCCTCGGCGTTGGCGTCCTCCCGGAACCGGGCCGGGCTGGTCGCCCAGGCGTCCAGTACGCCGCGGCGCAGGCGCGCCGTGCCGAACGGGTCCGCACCCTCGGCAGCCGGCCGCACGAACTTACTCACGGGTTCACTCTCCCTCTCGCCTGGCGCGACCGCGAATGCTGCGCCGGGTCGCGGCATGAAGGTACCGCGCGCTCTCCCTGACTTCTGCCGCCACGTGCCGCCCCTCGGGGGCAAGACCCAGCCCCTCCGGCCCATCCCGCAGGCGCGGGCGCAAGATTCAGTCCCTCCGGCCCACCCCTCGGGCGCCGGGGCAGGATTCAGCTCCTCCGGCGTTTGAGGAGCGGGGTCTGGGGCGGAGCCCCGGGGACGATGGGGGTCCCCCTGGTCGAGCGAAGCCGAGACCTTGGGGTGGGTAGGGGCGGAGGGGGCGAAAGACGGTTATGGGGCGGGGCACCCGTGCCGAGGCTGCGGTGACGCCGGTTCCCGGCCCCGGGGAGAGGCCGCTACGAGGGGCGGCCGGTCCCCCGGGTCCCGGGGGAGAGTGGGGCGCTACGAGTGGCCGAGCTCGGCCGTGGACTCGTCCGGGGTCGCGGGTACCGAGCCCGAGTCGGGGGACGGACGCAGCGGGAACGGGTCCACCTGGGTCTCGTCGATCACCGGAAGCGGCGGCCGCGGAGGCTTCGGCATGACCGCGGCCTCGGAGTGCCCACCGCACCCGTACGCGAGGGACACCACACGCCCGTCCGCCGGCGAGAACTCATTCGCACAGACACCGAACGCCTGTCCGAGCGAGCCCCCGATGCGATTCAGGAAGCCACAGCTGACGCACGACGCGGGCGCGGCCTGCGCCATCGCCGTCTTGGGTCCGTACGACTCCTCCCAGCGGTCGGCCGCGACATGCAGCCCGTACCGGGAGAGCACGCGGGCCCGGCGGAGCCCCAATTCCTCGGCCACGGAGGCGATCGAGCCCCGGCGCGGGGCCATCGGCAGGTTCGCGGGCGTACCCGCGGTCAACTCCGCGTCCTCCGCCTCCACCAGCTCGGCCATGTCCTCGGAGACCGCGGAGTTCGGCGCGGGCTCGTCCTCGCCGGAGTAGCCCGGCTCCAGCCGGAGATCCTCGGCGTCCGTGGGCAGCAGGTCCCCGGGGCCCATGTCGCCGGGCCGGAGCCGCTCGCTCCACGGCACCCACTCCGGGGCCAGCAGCGAGTCCGTGCCGGGCAGCAGCACCGTCTCGTCGAGGGTGACGTTCTTCGCCCGGGAGGCGCGGGCCACGGTCGACGCCCAGCGCCAGCCGCGGTACCCGGGTTCCTTGCACTCGAAGTAGTGCGTGACAACGCGGTCCCCCTCGGAGACCAGTCCGAGGTGCTCGCCGACGATGCCGGGGTGGGCGGCTTCCTCGGCTGCCGCGCGGGCGAGGTCGACCGCCTCGGCGCACAGACGGTCTGGGGTGCGGCTTCGCGTTGTCGCTGCGCTCACAGGTATCGCTTCTCTCCTACGCCGTCTCACGGGTGCGCCATTCCTCCGGCGGGGGTGCGGACGGAGCGGACCGGTGGGCCGCGTCGACGTCCGCGCCCGATCGCACTCGGGCGCACCTACGCCATCCATTCTGCGGGATGGCCGAGAGGCGCGCGGCCGAGAACAATCGCCGCAGGCGCGTTACGCACGCTACCTTCTCCTGGCCCCTGGGCCCACACCGGCGGGCGTCTTCGGCGCTCCGCGCCGGGATCTTTGCCGCTCCGCGGCATGCGGAACCGGCTGCTCCGCGGCCCTTTCTCCGCCGCTCCGCGGCGATATCCCCGGCGCTCCGCGCCAAAAGTTTCCCACCCACACCCCAGTCTCGCTCCACCGAAAAGTGATCCACCCCGCGCAGCCCCGTCCCGCTCAGGCGAAAAAGGGCCGTAAAAAGTTGTCCGTCAGGGGCCGGCCCGGGTTGCTTCTTTGAAAAGGGGTCCGGCCGGGGGTCCGATCGTCCCCACACGCCCCCCCCACTCGGCCCCCATACGCGCGGTAACCGCACTACGCACCCCGAAGTCGGGGCACTATGACGGAGTGGCATCCGCAAGGTCGCCCCAGGGAGCAACCGGTATCGGTGGCGCCAAGGGGAGTAACCGGAGTGGCGGATCGGGCCGGGTGACCGGGTCCGTCCGTGCGGTGGGACGCGCCCTGCACTTCCCGGTGACACGGACGGCGCGCGGCATCCGCAAGGCGACCCACGCGCACGGAGCGGGCGAGTCGGGCCTCGGAAAACTGATCGAACTGCACGCGGTGAACGGCGCGGGCGACGTCATGATCACGGTGGCGCTGGCGTCCACCGTGTTCTTCTCCGTGCCGACCGACGAGGCCCGCGGCAGGGTCGCCCTCTACCTGGGCATCACGATGGCGCCCTTCGCCCTCCTCGCCCCCGTGATCGGCCCGCTGCTGGACCGTCTCCCGCACGGCCGGCGGGCCGCGATGGCGGGCTCGATGCTCGCGCGGGCGATGCTCGCGCTGATGCTGGCGGGGGCGGTCGTCAGCGGAACCTTCGAGCTGTATCCCGCCGCGCTCGGAGTGCTCGTCGCCTCCAAGGCGTACGGCGTGATCCGCAGTGCTGTCGTACCACGGCTCCTGCCACCCACGTTCTCCCTGGTCAAAGCCAACTCCCGGGTCACTCTGGGTGGGCTCCTGGCCACCGGTGTGGCCGGGCCGATCGCCGCCGTGCTCCAGTCGCTGGGGGCCCGCTATCCGCTCTACGGCGCCTTCACGATCTTCATCGGGGGCACGTTCCTGTCGTTCTCGCTGCCCCCCAAGGTCGACTCCGCCAAGGGCGAGGACAAGGCGCTGCTCGCCGCCGACGAGGACCATCTGCACGGCCCGCACCTGAAGAAACCCCCGCGCCCCGGACTGCGGACCGTGGGGACGGCCGTCACCCACGCGCTCGGCGCCAACTCCTCGCTGCGCTGTCTGTCCGGCTTCCTGATCTTCTTCCTCGCCTTCCTGCTGCGCGAGCACCCGCTCAGCGGCAAGAGCGCGGCGGTCTCGCTGGGCCTGGTGGTCGTCTCGGCGGGCGTGGGCAACGCGCTCGGAACGGCCGTCGGAGCCTGGCTGAAACAGCGGGCCCCGGAGATCATCATCGTGACGGTGGTGGCGTTCGTGCTGGCCGCCGCGATCTTGGCGGCGCTCTTCTTCGGCGCCCTGATGGTGGCGTGCCTCGCCGCGATCGCCGGGTTCGGGCAGGCCCTCGCCAAGCTGTCCCTGGACGCCCTGATCCAGCGCGACGTACCCGAACTTGTCCGGAGCTCGGCCTTCGCCCGGTCCGAGACACTGCTCCAGATGGCCTGGGTGCTCGGCGGAGCCATCGGCATCGCGATGCCGCTCAACGGCCCGCTCGGCCTCTCCGTGGCCGCCGGGATCGTCGCCGTCGGCTGGCTGACGACCGTACGGGGGCTGCTCTCCGTGGCCCGGCGCGGCGGATCGGCCCGGCAGCGGGTCTCCTGAGCCGCGCGGGGGCCACACACGGCACGCCGCACCCCACGTGGGGGCACGGGTGGGCGCGCCCGATAACCTTCGGCCATGACCTCCCTGCCCCGCGGCAGAGCCGCTAATGGACAACGCGCTGCGCGCCGTCGCCGCGCCGTCGCCACGGTCGGCGCCGTTTCCGCCGGACTCCTCGCCCTGTCCGCCTGTGACAAGCCGACACCCATGGCCACCGTCACGGTCGGCGACCACTCGGTGAGCTCCGAGGCCGACTGCTACAACGACGGCAACGCCGTGAAGACCGCGGACCTGACGAGCTGCCTGCGGTCCAAGGACATCAAGTCCATCGACGTCGACCCCGACGCGACCGTGCGGTTCGGCGTGGACCCGAAGATCGCCGACAACGGCTGGACGATCCTGATGAACGGGCAGCAGCTCCTGCCCGAAAGCACCAAGAAGACGTACCTGACCATTCCGGGCAGCGTGTTCTTCAACCAGCAGTACGGCGCCACCGGCAGCTCGACGCTCGTCTCCATCAAGGAGGGCGACAAGACAGTCAGCGGCCTGTGGTCGTTCAAGTTCAAGAAGGACTCGGACAACTGATCGCCGCCGGGCCGAAGGTGCTCGTGGCCACCGCCGTCTCCGCGGAGAGGCAAGCGGTGGCCGCTGCCTCGTCCGGCACGGCGCACGAGATACGGCTTCCGGGGGCGACGCTCCACCGGCTCGGTGGGTGCGATCTGCTCGCCGCCGGTGTCGGCCCCGCCCTGGCCGCCGCCTCCGTGTCCGCCGCGCTCACCGCCGCGGCCCTCGAAGGCACGCCCTACGACCTCGTCGTCTGCGCGGGCATCGCCGGCGGCTTCCAGCCCGGCGCGCCCGTGGGATCGCTCGTGGTCGCCGACGACATCGTCGCGGCGGACCTGGGCGCGGAGGCTCCGGAGGGGTTCCTGCCGGTCACCGAGCTGGGCTTCGGAACCGTCAGCCATCGGCCACCGGAATCACTCGTACGAGAGATCGCGGCCGCCATCGGTGGACGCGTCGGAACGGTCCTCACGGTGTCGACCGTGACCGGCAGCGCCGCACGCGCCGCCGAACTGCGCGCCCGGCATCCACGGGCCCTCGCCGAGGCGATGGAGGGGTTCGGGGTCGCCGAGGCGGCCGGCGCGCACGGCGTGCCGGTACTGGAGATCCGCGCGGTGTCCAATCCCGTCGGCCCGCGGGACCGCGCCGCGTGGCGAGTCGGCGACGCCCTCGCGGCCCTCACCGAGGCCTTCGGGAAGCTGGGGCCCCTCCTGGAGAGTTGGAACCCGCATGAGCGCACCCACTGAATCCGCCGAAGCCCTGCGGATCGCCTATTCACCCTGCCCCAACGACACCTTCGTCTTCGACGCCTGGGCGCACGGCCGCGTCCCCGGCGCGCCCGTGCTGGACGTGACGTTCGCGGACATCGACATCACCAACGGCATGGCCGAGCGCGGCGAGTTCGACGTGCTGAAGGTGTCGTACGCCGTACTGCCGTACGTCCTCGAGAGCTACGCGCTGCTGCCGTGCGGCGGCGCGCTGGGGCGCGGCTGCGGACCGCTCGTGCTGACCCGGGAGGCGGGTACCGACCTGGCGGGCCGCACCGTGGCCGTGCCCAGCGAGCGGTCGACGGCGTATCTGCTGTTCCGGCTGTGGGCGGCGGAAACGGTTCCCGGCGGGGTCGGCGAGATCGTGGTCATGCCGTTCCACGAGATCATGCCGGCCGTGCGGGACGGGAAGGTCGACGCGGGGCTCGTCATCCACGAGGCGCGTTTCACGTACCAGAACTACGGGCTGCACAAGCTCGCCGACCTGGGCGAGCACTGGGAGCACACCACCGGGCTGCCGATCCCGCTGGGCGCGATCATCGCCAAGCGGTCGCTGGGGGCGGAGCGGCTGCGGACGCTCGCCGACGCCGCCCGCGCCTCGGTCCGCGCCGCCTGGGACGATCCCGAGGCCTCCCGCGGCTACGTACTGGAACACGCCCAGGAAATGGATCCGAGCGTCGCGGACCAGCACATCGGCCTGTACGTCAACGAGTTCACGGCCGATCTGGGCGACGACGGATACGCGGCGGTCCGCGGACTGCTCACGCGCGCGGCGGCCGAGGGACTGGTGCCGCCCCTCGGCCCGAACGCGCTGGACTTCCCCTGATTTCCCTCCCGGACCGTTCCGAGTTCTCCTCGGCCCCGGCCGGGGGTCACTGACGGACGGTCATACGTCGAGCTGGTCGGCGACCGCGCGCAGCAGGCCCGCGATCTTCTTGCCGGAGGCCTTGTCGGGGTAGCGGCCCTGCTCCAGGGGAGGCGTGATGTTCTCGAGGAGGGTCGTCAGGTCCTGGACGATGGAGGCCAGTTCGTCCGGCTTGCGGCGCTGGGCCGCCGCGACCGAGGGGGCCGGCTCCAGAAGGGTCACCGAGAGCGCCTGATCGCCGCGCTGACCGGCGACGACGCCGAACTCGACACGCTGGCCGGGCTTGAGGGCGTCTACTCCGGCGGGCAGGACCGAGGAATGGACGAAGACGTCGCCGCCGTCGTCACGGGAGAGAAAGCCGAAGCCCTTCTCAGTATTGAACCACTTGACTTTGCCGGTGGGCACGTCTGTCCTCGTCCTCGTACTCGTCGGAAACTTCTCGGGGAACGACTCGGGTGGTTGCAGGGGCAACTTCCCGTAAAACGCCTCTGGATAGCACTACAGCGGGTCAGCCGACCCGCCGGTACCAAGGCTAATGGTCCGTCGGCTCGTGACAAGACGTCGCTGGATTGTTCCTTCGCGCAGGGAACTACCCTGGTCGGGTGCGTGACAAAACCCAAGCGAATTCCCCCGAAGCCGGTGACCGGCTGATCCGTGCCGGTGCCATCGTGTTCTTCATCGGAGCGTTGGCCACACTGGTCACCGTGGCACCGCTGTTGCTCGGTACGAAACCTTTTCCGTTCTACATGTTCGGCTTGAGCATGCTCATGGGCGTCGGCTTCCTGCTGGCCGCGGCCGGCGTGCTCCAGTCCGCCGCGCAGGGACGCCGCCGGGCGCGCGCCGCCCGTTCCTGACGGCGGCCGTTCCCGAGCCGTATCCCGACCCGTTCCCGACAGCGGTCGTTCCGGCGGACCGGTGTCGGCTCCGCTGTGCCCTCAGCGCTCTCAGCGCCGTCAGCGGTAGTTCTCCAGCCATGCCGGGAACTCCGTGAGATCGCCGAGGACGACATCCGCGCCCGCCGCGCGCAGTTCCTCGGCGTCGCACGGTCCGGTCGCCACGGCCACGGCGTACGCCCGCGCCGTGTGCGCGCCGCGTACGTCGCCGGTGTGGTCGCCGACGTAGACGCTCGCGCCGTGCTCGCGCAGCGCCACGGCCTTCTGCTCGGCCCACAGGTTGCCGACGAGTTCGTCCGCGTCGATGCCCAGGTGGTCCAGGTGCAGCCTGGCGTTGGGCTCCCACTTCGCGGTGACGACGACCGTGCGCCCGCCCGTCGCCCGCACCGCCGCGACGGCCTCGCGCGCACCGGGCATCGCCAGCGTGCCGGTGATCGCGTACGTGGGGTACATCCCGCGGTAGAGGTCGGCCATCGCCCGGACCTCCTCGGCCGGGAACCAGTTGGCGAGTTCTTCCTCCAGCGGCGGACCGAGCCGCGTGACCACGAGATCCGAGTCGATGTACGTCCCGGTGCGCGCCGATATCGCCTCGTAACAGGCGTGGATCCCGGGGCGGGAGTCGATGAGGGTCATGTCGAGGTCGAAGCCGACGGTCAGCGCGGGGGACGTCATACGGGCCATTGTGCCCGGGCCGCCGGGCACCCGGTCCAGAGCTTTTCCGGAACGCCGATCCGGCGCCACTCCGGGAAGGCCGGTCCGGTCCCACTTCGGAAGCGCCGGTCCCATGCCGCCTCCGGGAACGCCGATCCGGTCCCACTTCGGAAGCGCCGGTCCCATGCCGCCTCCGGGAACGCCGATCCGGTCCCGCTTCGGGAACGCCGGTCCGGTGCCGCTCACCGGGGCCGGGGCGGTCCAGTGCGGTCCCGGCAGGGCGGGCGCGGTCCCGGAGGGCGGCGGCAGCGCGGGGCGTCAGCGGCCTCGCTGGGAGCGCCAGACCAGGTACAGGGCCGAGGTGACCGCCGCGCCGCGGACCACCCAGGGCCAGGTCTGGGTCATCGCGTCGTTCATGTGGCCCTGGGCGATGGGGGTGCCCCAGCGGCCGTTCGTACGGCCCCAGAGCCAGACGATGCCGGCCGTGGCGGACAGTCCCGGCAGCACGAGGACGGCCCACTTCGATTCGGCGGGGCTCAGCCGGCGGGAGCCGTAGGCGATCAGCCAGCCGAGGCCGAGCGCGAACCAGTTGCCGAGGACGGCGCCCGCGACGAGAAGGGCGGCGGCGAGCAGGAGCAGGGGGTTGGTGTAGCCGCTCAGACGCGGGAGGCGGCGGGGGAAGCGGCGCCTGACGGCGGCCTCGGCAGCCGGCTCGTCCTCGGGACCCGGTGCCGCTGTCTCCTTGGCCGGGTTCGCCGCCTCCTCGGCTTCGCGGTCCTTGTCCCCCGGGGGCGGCCTGAGCAGGTCGGGGATCTCCACGCCGCCGACGAACCCCGGAACGCTGTCGCCGAGCCCGAAGGGACTGTCGGTCGCGCGCCACCAGTCGGGCCGGTTCGCGCTGTCGCCCAGTTCGTGGGCGCTCGCCAGGTGGGGCGGGGACGGTGTGTCGGCCCCGGCGTTCTCGGCGGGCCGCTCCTGCGCGGGGCGCGGGCGGGGGACGACGCGGCGCAGTCCCTTGGGGCGCTCCTCCGGTTCGGCGGCGGCGCGCTGGGCGGGCACGGCGGCCCAGGTCCGCGTACCGGCTCCGGTGCCGCTGCCGTCGGTGCCCCGCCCGGCCGCCGCGACGATCTCGTCGGGGCTGCCGAGGCGGTCGAGGATCCGGCGGACGGCGGCGGGACTGTCGACGGTGGTCTTGGCCCGGCGGCGGTCGATCTCGCCCCGCAGCTCCGAGACCAGGCGCATCCGGGTGGCCGACGGCAACTGCCGCTGCTGGGCCAGGTCGCCGACCCGGCTCAGATAGTCGAAGACCAGCTGGTCGCTCTCGATCCCCACGAAGTCCCCTCCGGGGCCGGTGCGTTGGATACCCCGCGGTGACGAAGGTACCGGTTTTTCCGTGCGCGGGAGCGCCTCGCCCGGGGCTCGGGCAGCCGTACGACCGTCCCCGGGCCGCCCGGGCCGCGCGGCCCGGGGAACGCTCCACGGGCCGGGGGCCGGGCCCGGGGAGCGTGCCACCCGCTACCGTTGACAGGATGAGCCCCGAGACGACCGCCCCGCGGTCCCTGGCGGAAGCCCTCCGCGCGCGGGACGACGCCTCCCTGTCCGCCCTTCTGCGGTCCCGGCCGGACCTGATCACCCCCGTCCCCACGGATCTCACCCAGCTGGCCACCCGGGCCGGCACCCGGGCATCGGTCGTCCGTGCCCTGGAGCGTCTGGACCGTTTCACGCTGCAGACGGCGGAGGCCCTGGCGGTGGCGCCGGAACCGGCGACGTACGACGAACTGCTCGGGCTGCTGGCGGGCGACGACGGCGACCCCACGGTCACGGCGGCCTTCCCGCACGCGCTCGGGACGCTCCGCGAGCAGGCGCTCCTGTGGGGTGGCGACGACCGCCTGCGGCTTGTACGGACGGCACGTGAGCTGCTCGCGCCGTCGCCGCAGCACCCGTCCCCGACGGGGCTCGGGCCGACGGTCGGCGAGGCCACGGCGGGCATGTCTCCGGGGCGCATCCAGGAGATCGTGGCCGCGGCGGGACTGACGTCCACCCATGACTCCGTGTCGGCGGTGGCGTCGCTGAGTGCCCTGTTCAGCGACCGGAGCCGGATGTCGTCGCTGCTCGACGAGGCTCCCGCCGAGGCGGTGGAGGTGCTGTCCCGGCTGGTGTGGGGGCCGCCGTACGGGCAGGTGACGGCCGAACCCGCGGCGCATCTGCGCTGGCTGATCGGGCGGGGGCTGCTGCTGCCGACGGGTCCTGGCACGGTCGTTCTGCCCCGGGAGGTCGCCCTGCATCTGCGGGCGGGCCGCGCGCACCGGGTCACGGAGCCGGTCGCGCCCGCGGTCGAGGCCGCGAAGCCCCACCGTCCACAGGTTGTGGACGCCGCCGCGGCCGGCCAGGCGTACACGACGCTGGCGACCGTCGAGGAGCTGCTGAAGGACTGGCACGAGGGCGGTCCCGCGGTGCTGCGCGCAGGCGGGCTGAGTGTGCGGGACCTGAAGCGGACGGCGGTGGCGCTCGACGTCTCCGAGCCGATCGCCGCGTTCTGGGTGGAACTCGCCTACGGGGCGGGCCTGCTGGCGACGGACGGCGAGGCGGAGGAACGGTACGCGGCGACGCCGGCCTACGACGCGTGGCTGGAGCTGCCCGCCGCGGAGCGCTGGGCGCGGCTCGCCTCGGCGTGGCTCGCGGCGACCCGCACGGCGGGTCTGGTCGGCGGCCGGGACGCGAAGGACCGTACGCTCTCGGCGCTCGGCCCCGGCCTCGACCGTTCCGCGGCGCCCGAGGTCCGCCACCGCGTCCTCGCCCTCCTCGCCGAGCTTCCCGAGGGCGCCTCGCCCGCCACGGACTCCCTCCTCGCCCGGCTGTACTGGGAACGGCCCTCGCGCAGTGCCCGGCCCGCGCCGGACGACCTGCGCGCCCGGCTGGCCCACTGGACGCTGGCCGAGTCGGAGCTGCTCGGGGTGACCGGCCGGGGCGCGCTGTCCGCGCAGGGGCGGGCCCTGCTGGGTCTGCCGTCGACGGCGGGCACGGAGGGGGCGGAGCCGTCCGGCCCGGGTGACAAGCTGCCCGCCCACAAGCGGCACCACCCCGTGACCGCCCCCGTGCCGCACTCCCCCGCCGAGCGGGCCGCGGCGACGGTCCGGGCCGCGGGGCTCCTGGCTCCGCTGCTGCCCGAGCCGCTCGACCACGTCCTGCTGCAGGCGGACCTGACGGCGGTGGCGCCCGGCCCGCTGGAGCGTCCGCTGGCCGACACGCTCGGGGTGCTCGCGGACATCGAGTCCAAGGGCGGGGCGACGGTCTACCGCTTCACTCCGGGCTCGGTGCGCCGCGCGCTCGACGCGGGCCGTTCGGCGTCCGACCTGCACGCCTTCCTCGCCGCCCACTCCCGTACGCCGGTCCCGCAGCCGCTCGCCTATCTGATCGACGACATGGCGCGCCGGCACGGCCATCTGCGGATCGGGGCGGCGTCGGCATACGTCCGCTGCGACGACGAGGCGGTACTCAACGAGATCCTCGCCGACAAGCGTTCGCAGGAGTTCGGGCTACGGCGGATCGCGCCGACGGTGCTGGCCGCGCAGAGCGACCCGGCGGGTCTCCTCACCGGCCTCAGGTCGATGGGCTTCGCGCCGGCCGCCGAGTCCGCGGAGGGTGACGTCCTGATCAGCCGGGCGCACGCCCGCCGCACCCCGCCGCGCACCGCCCCGGAGCCCGTCCCGGACGGCCCGCCGGTCCCCGACGCCACCCTCCTCGGCGCCGCGGTCCGCGCGATCCGGGCCGGTGACCTCGCCTCCACCGCCCCGCGCAAGGAGGACCCGGCCGCCGGCCGTCCCGTCGACGGCGGGCTGCCCCGCACCAGCTCCGCCGAGACCCTCGCGACCATGCAGGCCGCCGTCATGACGGGCGAGGCGGTGTGGATCGGCTACGTCAACGCCGAGGGCGCCGCCAGTCAGCGCGTCATCGCCCCCATCCGGGTCGAGGGCGGCTTCGTCACGGCGTACGACCACACGGCGGACGAGGTCCGCACCTATCCGCTGCACCGGGTCACCGGGGTCGCGGAGCTGGCCGACGACCAGCCGTGATCACCCGCCGGTAGGGCACACTGGACGTTTGGCCGAGCATCCGCGCCGGGTGCCGCCACGCAGAAAGGGACGCGTGTGAACGGACCGCTCATCGTCCAGTCCGACAAAACACTTCTGCTCGAAGTCGATCATGAGCTGGCCGATGCCTGCCGCCGGGTCATCGCCCCCTTCGCCGAGCTGGAGCGGGCGCCCGAGCACATCCACACCTACCGGGTGACGCCGCTCGGCCTGTGGAACGCGCGGGCCGCCGGGCACGACGCCGAGCAGGTCGTGGACGCGCTGGTGGAGTTCAGCCGCTATCCGGTCCCGCACGCGCTGCTCGTGGACATCGCCGAGACGATGGACCGCTACGGCCGGCTCACGCTGAGCAAGCATCCGGCCCACGGACTCGTCCTCACCACCACCGACCGGCCCGTCCTCGAAGAGGTGCTGCGCTCCAAGCGGGTCGCACCGCTCGTCGGCAACCGCATCGACCCCGACACCGTGGTCGTGCACCCCTCCGAGCGTGGTCAGATCAAGCAGACCCTGCTGAAGCTGGGCTGGCCGGCCGAGGACCTCGCCGGGTACGTCGACGGTGAGGCGCACGCCATCGACCTCGACGAGGACGGCTGGGCGCTGCGGCCCTACCAGCGGCAGGCCGTGGAGAACTTCTGGCACGGCGGGTCCGGTGTGGTCGTGCTGCCCTGCGGCGCGGGCAAGACGCTCGTCGGGGCCGGTGCCATGGCGCAGGCCAAGGCGACCACCCTCATCCTCGTGACCAACACCGTCTCCGCCCGGCAGTGGAAGCACGAGCTGGTGAAGCGGACCTCGCTGACCGAGGAGGAGATCGGCGAGTACAGCGGCACGCGCAAGGAGATCCGCCCGGTCACCATCGCCACCTACCAGGTGCTGACGACCCGGCGGAAGGGCGTCTACCCGCACCTCGAACTCTTCGACTCCCGCGACTGGGGCCTCATCCTCTACGACGAGGTCCATCTGCTGCCCGCTCCGGTCTTCAAGTTCACCGCCGACCTCCAGGCCCGGCGCCGGCTGGGGCTGACCGCCACGCTGGTACGGGAGGACGGGCGCGAGTCGGACGTCTTCTCGCTCATCGGGCCCAAGCGGTTCGACGCGCCCTGGAAGGAGATCGAGGCGCAGGGTTACATCGCGCCGGCCGACTGTGTCGAGGTGCGGGTGAACCTCACCGACTCCGAGCGGATCTCGTACGCCACCGCCGAGGCCGAGGAGAAGTACCGCTTCTGCGCCACGACGGCGACCAAGCGGAAGGTGACCGAGGCGCTGGTCCGCAGGTTCGCGGGTCAGCAGATCCTTGTGATCGGCCAGTACATCGACCAGCTCGACGAGCTGGGCGAGCATCTGAACGCGCCCGTGATCAAGGGCGAGACCAGCAACGCCCAGCGGGAGAAGCTGTTCGACGCCTTCCGGCAGGGCGAGATCAGCGTGCTCGTCGTGTCGAAGGTCGCCAACTTCTCCATCGACCTGCCGGAGGCCACGGTGGCCATCCAGGTCTCGGGCACCTTCGGCTCCCGCCAGGAGGAGGCCCAGCGCCTGGGCCGCGTCCTGCGCCCCAAGGCCGACGGCCACCAGGCCCACTTCTACTCCGTGGTCGCCCGCGACACGATCGACCAGGACTTCGCTGCCCACCGCCAGCGCTTCCTGGCGGAACAGGGCTACGCCTACCGGATCATGGACGCCGACGAACTCCTGACCGACACGGAGTAGCCCCCCGGCGGGTGGCCGGCCCACAACCCCGCGCGGGGCGCGGTACAGGCCGTCCGGGGTGCCGCAGGACCGGCGCCCCGCACGACGTGAGCCGGGGGCCCGGTCGCTCCGGTGATCCCGGCGTACGGCTCACCGCCGGGAGGCGAAGGGACGGGCGCGGCGTTCCGTGCGAGCGTGCGGGGCACTGACGCGAGACCCCGTGCCGGGTCACCGCCCCTACGACCGGGATGCTGCCCAACCGCGCTGGGCGGACCTGCGGTCCAGCGAGGCTCGACCACACCGCCCCACGGGCGTGTGCGGGGCATCCGCGCGGAGCGCGAGGACAGGTCACCGGGGCACGGCGAGGTGCGCCCCACCGGCACTGGGCGGACCTACGGCCCAGCGAGGGCGAGGCTCGACCACACCGCCGCACGGGCGTGTGCGGGGCATCCGCGCGGAGCGCGAGGACAGGTCACCGGGGCACAGCAAGGTGCGCCCCACCGGCACTGGGCGGACCTACGGCCCAGCGAGGGCGAGGCTCGACCACACCGCCGCACGGGCGTGTGCGGGGCATCCGCGCGGAGCGCGAGGACAGGTCACCGGGGCACAGCAAGGTGCGCCCCACCGGCACTGGGCGGACCTACGGCCCA
>NZ_JBIAIQ010000016.1:0-7619 GCF_042871525.1 Streptomyces sp. NPDC005784 | reverse complement strand
CCAGCGAGGCTCGACCACACCGCCGCACGGGCGTGTGCGGGGCATCCGCGCGGAGCGCGAGGACAGGTCACCGGGGCACGACGAGGTGCGCCCCACCGGCACTGGGCGAGGCCTGCGACCCAGCGGTAGGGCGGGCGGCCCATCCGCGCTGACGGCCCTGAGGCCCACCGCCGAGGTGCGGCTCACCGACGCTTGGCAGGCCCGGGGCCCGGTGGCGGGGCTGCGCTGCCCCGAAGGCGCGTGCGGGGCATTCGCGCCAAGCGCGAGAACGGGTTCACCGGGCTACGGCGGGGTGCGGCCCAGCCGGGCTGGATGGCCCTGGGGCCCACCGACGGGGTGCAGCCCGCCGGTGCTGAGCGGGCCGGGCCTTGGTGCGAGGCGGGGACAGGGGCGGTGCGGGTCTCGGGGTGCGGGGGAACGGCGGGAAGGAGCGGGCGTACACGTCAGTGGCGGCGGACGCCCGCTTCTTCGCCGTATTCGCCGAGCAGGACCACCCCGAAGGCCGCTCGCGCGAACACCTTGACGGCGCGCACGGCGTCGCCGAGGCGGTGACGATGGTGGACGGAGGTCACGGCCGTCGCGCCGCGCGCGACAGGCCCGGGATGGGCAGGACCTTGGGTGAAAGTGGCTGCACTCATATCTCCATGGTGCGCACCGATACGCCGAACGGCGTCGGTCTTCGGACCGAACCTCGCCACCCCCCAGGTACGGCTCCGGGCTCCCCGCCGTACGCCCTACGTCGGACACCGCCCCCTAGGGTCCCCGGGTGCCCGACCCTGACAAGGCAGTCAGGTACCGGAAAACCCGTTGGCCCCGGCATCCGTCCGTCGCCTAGAATCTTCGCTCTTGCCCGCCTCCCTTCCCGGAGTGCCGCCGCCCGGCCGGAAACCGGACGGCACCTGGAATCACACCGGATTCCGTACGGATTCTGGACAGATTCCCAACGAGATCCGCAGAGATCCACGATCCGCATCGCCCCACAAGCACTCCAAGCACTCCCGAAGCACTCCCGCAGCAGGTTTCCCCGGAGGCAATTCCCCGTGTCCACCCTGTCCGACGGTCCGTCCGAGTCCGACGATCCCCTGTCCCGCGAGCGCGCCCACCTCTCCGAGTCCCGTTCGGCGCTCCGCGCGATGCGCGAGGACGCGGAGAACCTCGACATCCGCGACGTCACCGCGAACTGGGTGAACGCCGAGGTGCTGCACCGGCAGATCGGCGAGCGCATCAAGGCCCTCGCCGACCTCAGCCACACCCCGCTCTTCTTCGGGCGGCTCGACTATCTGCACCCGCCGGGCTCCGACCGGGCGGAGGGCGCGGAGGGCGAGCGGTTCTACATCGGGCGTCGGCATGTCCACGACGCCGGCGGCGATCCGATGGTCATCGACTGGCGCGCGCCGGTGTCCCAGCCGTTCTACCGGGCCTCGAAGAAGGACCCGATGGACGTCGGGCTGCGCCGCCGCTTCGGCTACACCGGCGGCGACCTCACGGCCTACGAGGACGAGCACCTCTCCGACCCGGCCGAGGCCGCGGCCACCAGCAAGCTGCTCCAGCAGGAGATCGAGCGCCCGCGCGTCGGTCCGATGCGCGACATCGTGGCAACCATCCAGCCGGAGCAGGACGAGATCGTACGGTCCGGGCTGTCCGGTTCGGTCTGTGTGCAGGGAGGTCCCGGCACCGGGAAGACCGCCGTCGGCCTGCACCGGGTCGCGTATCTGCTGTACGCGCACCGGGAGCGGCTCGCCCGCACCGGCACCCTGGTCATCGGGCCGAACAAGTCCTTCCTGCACTACATCGAGCAAGTCCTGCCCGCTCTGGGCGAGTTGGAGGTCAGGCAGGCGACCGTCGACGATCTGGTCGCGCACGTCGAGGTGCGCGGCACTGACGACTCGGCCGCGGCCGTGCTCAAGGGCGACGCCCGGATGGCCCAGGTGCTGCGCCGGGCCGTCCGCTCGCACGTGAGCATCCCGACCGAGCCCGTGGTGGTGGTCAGGGGATCACGGCGCTGGCGCGTCCCGGCGTACGAACTGGAGGAGATCGTCAGGGAGTTGCTCGACCGCGACATCCGGTACGGCGCCGCCCACCAGGCCCTTCCGCAGCGGATCGCGCATGCCGTGCTGGTCCAGATGGAGCGCTCCGGGGAGGCGCCGGACGACCGCGTGCAGGACGCCGTGGCCCGCAACGCCGCCGTGAAGGCCGCAGTGAAGGCGATCTGGCCGCCCGTCGACCCGGCGAAGCTCGTGCTCCGGCTGCTGAGCGACGCGGAGTTCCTCGCCGCGCACGCGGAGGGGCTGCTCGACGAGGGCGAGCAGAAGGAGATCCTCTGGGCGAAGCCGGTGCGCGGCGTGAGGGCCGCGAAGTGGTCGGCCGCCGACGCCGTGCTGATCGACGAGGCCACGGACCTGGTCCAGCGCACGCACTCCCTCGGGCACGTGGTGCTCGACGAGGCGCAGGACCTGTCGCCGATGCAGTACCGAGCGGTGGGGCGGCGCTGCACGACGGGGTCGGCGACCGTGCTCGGGGACCTGGCGCAGGGGACGACCCCGTGGGCGACCCGGAGCTGGGAGGAGGCCCTCGGCCACCTGGGCAAGGGGGACGCGGTGGTCGAGGAACTGACGGCGGGTTTCCGCGTGCCGACGGACGTCATCACCTACGCGTCCCGGCTGCTGCCGCACATCGCGCCCGGTCTCGCACCGGTCGCGTCGGTGCGGGAGAACCCGGGCTTCTTCGAGGTGCGCGCGAGCACGGCGGACGCCGAAGTCCTGGGCGCGGTGGATGAGTTGCTCGACCACGAGGGGTCGGTCGGGCTGATCGCCGCCGACGCCCGGATCCCGGTGCTCACCGAGGCGCTGACGGCGGCCGGGCGGACGTATCTCGGCCCGGGCGAGGAGACGACGGCCGAGACCCGGCTGACTCTGGTCCCGGCCTCGCTCGCCAAGGGCCTGGAGTACGACTACGTGGTCCTGGACGAGCCGCGGGCCGTCGTCGACGGCGAGCCGGACGAGCGCACCGGCCTGCGCCGCCTGTACGTGGCACTCACCCGGGCGGTCTCGGGGCTGATCGTGACCCACGCGGCCCCGCTCCCCGCCGAGCTGACCTGAGCACCCCAAGCAGCCGAACCGGCCTGACCCGACCGACCGAGCTGGCCTGACCCGACCGACCGAGCCGGCCTGACCTGACAGCCCCGGTGCGCTGGCTGGCGCACCGGGGGGCGGCAGCAGCGGCACAAGCGGCCGGCCGGTACAAGGGGACGCCGTTACGAAGGGACGGCGCCCCAATGCCGGGGGGGGACCCCGCCCTACGCGTCACGGGGAGTCGGCGTCCCACGCATCGAGGGGAGCCGACTTCCCACGCGTCGAAGGGAGCCGGCCTCCCCTGCACCGAGGAAAGCGCGCCCCACACGTCCAGGGAAACCAGCGCCCCACACGTCGAAGGGGGCCGGTGGCCCACGCATCGAGGGGAGCCGACTTCCCACACGTGGAAGGGAGCCGGCCTCCCCTGCACCGAGGAAAGCGCGCCCCACACGTCTAGGGAAACCAGCGCCCCACACGTCGAAGGGGGCCGGTGGCCCACACGCCGCAGGGGGCCGGTGGCCCACACGCCGAAGGGGGCCGGTGGCCTACGCGCCGCAGGGGCCGGTGGCCCACACGTCGCAGGGGGCCGGTGGCCTACGCGTCGAGGGCGGTCCGCCATTCCCGTACCGCCTCCGCCGAGACCGGTCCCGTCCAGCCTCCCGGGCGTGCCGCACCGCCGATGTGGAAGGCGTCGAGGCCCGCGGCGCGAAGCCCCGGCACATGATCGAGGCGCAGGCCGCCGCCGACCATGATCCGCGGCTCGTATCCCGGTTCGCCGCGACGGGCGGACTCGGTCGCGAGGACGACGAGCCCGTCGTCGACGCCCGTCGGGGACCCGGCGGTCAGATAGGCGTCGAGGCCGGGCAGGTCCGCGAGCTGCTTGCGCAGGGCGTCACGGTCGGCGGCGCGGTCGATCGCGCGGTGGAACGTCCAGCGGCAGCCGTCCAGTTCGGCGACGATCCGCTCCACGGCGGCCAGGTCGGGGGAGCCGTGCTCGTCCAGGAAACCGAGCACGAACTCGTCCGCGCCCGCGTCCCGCATGGCGCCCGCGACCCGTACGAGCGTGTCGACGCCCTGCGCGCCGCCCGCCGCGAAGCCGTCCGACAGGCGCAGCATCACGCGCAGTGCGATGTCGACGGAGGCACGGATCCCGGCGAAGGTCTCCACCGACGGGGTCAGCCCGTCGGCCGCCATGTCGGTGACCAGCTCCAGCCGGTCCGCACCGCCGGCCTGAGCGGCGACCGCGTCCTCCACGCCGAGGGCGATCACCTCCAGGACTGCGCTCTTCCGCTCGCTCATCGGACCTCTTCCCTTGGGCCGCTACAGGTCTAGTCCAATCCAAGAGTACGCGGGCGGGAGCGGGGGCGCGAGAAGATCACGGCGAGTGGAGGGGCCGCCGAGGGATTTCCCTCCGGCCCCTCCCTCGCCCACCGTTCACCGGAACAGATTCAGCTCTTCCTCCCGCGCCCCCACCAGCTCGTACGCCGTCGTCATCGCGACCGGCCGGCCCGAGCAGAGCCGTACGAGGGTCGCGGCACCGCCGATGTAACGGGCCGGGGGCCGGTCGCCGGGGATACCGCCCAGGCGCAGGGGGTCGTCGAGGTCGTCGAGATCCGCGTGCAGCGGCACATGGTCGCGTTCGCGGCTGACGCGGACCAGGAGCGTGAGGGCGTGCGGGAGTCCCGCTCCCTCGTAGGCGCCCGGTTCCCCGAACGCCTCGCGCACGTCCCCGGCATGGACCCACTCCCCGAGTGCGACCGCGTCGAGAACACCGCCGGCCCGGGCGATCACCGGCCCCGCCTCGGTCATCCCGCGTTCCAGCTCGTCGACGACCCGCGCCGTCGGCCAGTCGCCGCGCTCGGCGATGTCGCGGTCGTTGGCCTCGGGCGAGAACACCCCGGGTTCGAAACGGCTCTCGACGACCCGCGTCAGCACGGCCGAGCAGTGCGCCAGCACGTCCCGCACCGTCCACGCCGGACACCCGGCCGTCGAACGCGCGAAGTCGCCCTCCGGCCTCGCCCGCAACAGCGGGATCAGCGCGTCGCGCTCGGTGCGCAGGAGCAGACCGGGCAGTTCCGGGTCCCGTACGTCGTGTGCGTCTCCAGGAATCATGACTCCACGCTAGGGGCCGGCGTCCCCAGGAGCTGTCCTCCCCAGGGGCTGTCGCTCGGATCGGACGCGGAGCTTGCGAAGCGTGCGAGGTCTGAGTGGTGTGAGTGGTGTGAGCGGTGTGAGCGGTGTGAGCGGTGTGAGTGGTGTGAGCGGTGTGCCCGCTAGCGGCGCAGTTCGAAAGAGATGTGCGGGGACAGCGCGCGGAGGAAGTCGGGGGCGTCGAAGATCTCACCGGCGGAGGCGACATCGACCGTCCTGGTGCGTCCCGTGAGGATGCGGTCGACCGCTTCCACCACGAGCGGCGCGGTGACGGCGTAGATGTCCCGGCCCCTCGCCACGGCCCGCCGTTCGGCACCCCCGGAGCGCACGACGACATCGACGACGAAGGTCTGCCCGGACCGCCCGCGCTCGTCGACCGCACGCGGCGCCGGGGTGTCCGGGGCCGACAGTTCCCCGGCCGCCTCGACGGTCATGTAGGTGCGCACCTCGGGGACGGCGAGGTGGCTGGGCACGGTGACCACGTCGGCCATCGAGAACTCCCCGATGACGGCCCGCGGCCCCATGGGGTCGGGGAACGGCCACTCCAGGGCGGGCGGGGCGTCCTGGCGGTACTCCAACTGCCCCTTGGTGTAACGGACGCGCCGGCCGCCGCGCCGCTCCCGGGAGACCGCGCCCGCGGCGCGCGTCCCGGCGGTGGGGTGCCAGCCGCTCAGCCCGTACGCGATGTGCGCCTCGTCGGCCGCCGTCCACTCGCCCATCGCGGCCGTGGCCAGCAGGTCGCCGAAGCCGCCGTAGAAGGCCATCGCCGGGACGATCACCGTGCCCGCGGCGCGGGCCCGCTCCGAGAAGTGCGTGAACGTGTCGAGGTTGGCCTCGATCTCGGCCGCCACGTCCACGTACGGGATCCCGGCACGCAGGGCCGCCTCGATCACGGGGGCGGCCGTCGTGGCGAAGGGCCCGGCGCAGTTGATCACAGCCGCCGCACCGGCCAGCGCGTGGTCGAGGGAATCCGGATCGTCGACCGAGGCGGGGCGGACGTCGAGTCCGGGGTGCGAGGCCGCCAGTTCCTTCAGCTTCTCGGCGTCCCGGCCGGAGAGGACCGGGACGAACCCGCGCTCCAGCAGTTCCGCCACCACGAACCGTCCGGTGTGCCCGTACGCGCCGAACACCGTTACCGCCTGCCCCGACTCCATGGGTTCTCCCCCGTGCTCGAAGTGAACTGCCTTGATCCGTCACGGACATCCTGACGAGGGCGGGCGCCCCGCACGAGTGTCCGGAACGCCATGCCCCGTACACTTCCGGACATGACCTCTGTCGCGCTGGCCGCCACCGACGGAATGCTCCACTTCGAACTGGCCCTGGCCTGCGAGGTTTTCGGCTCCGCCCCGGCCGCCGTGACGGGTCCCTGGTACGACCTCGCGGTCTGCGGGCCGAAGGCCGTGCGGGTCGGCCGGTTCCATCTGGAGCCCGATCACGGCTTGGACGAACTCCCCCACGCCGACACGGTGATCGTCCCGGGCTGGGCCGACATCGACCGGGACCCGCCCGCCGACCTGGTCGACGCGGTGCGCGCGGCCCACGAGGCGGGCGCCCGCGTGGCCTCCCTGTGCACCGGCGCGTTCGTCCTGGCCGCCGCCGGCCTGCTGGACGGCAAGCGCGCGACCACGCACTGGGCGCACACCCGGGCCCTGGCCGCCCGCCATCCCCGGGTGACGGTGGACCCGGACGTCCTCTACGTGGACAACGGCAGTGTGCTCACCTCCGCCGGCAAGGCCGCCGCCATGGACCTGTGCCTGCACCTCGTACGCCTCGACCACGGCTCGTCGGTCGCCAACACCGTCGCCCGCCACCTGGTCGTGTCCCCGCACCGGGACGGCGGCCAGGCCCAGTTCGTCACCACCCCGGTGCCCGCCCCGGACCACCACCCGCTCGCCGAGCTGTTCCCCTGGGTCATCGAGCGGCTGGACCGTCCGCTGACCGTGGAGGACCTGGCCCGCCAGGCGCGGATGAGCTCGCGCAACCTGGGCCGCCACTTCAGGTCGGTGACCGGCACCACCCCGCTGCAATGGCTGCTGACCCAACGGATCCGGCACGCCCAGGAGTTGCTGGAGACCACCGACGCCGGAGTCGACGCCATCGCGGCCGCCACCGGCATGGGCACCGCCGCGACGCTGCGCCGGCACTTCAACCGCACGGTCGGCGTGCCTCCGGACGCCTACCGCCGCACGTTCCGCTCACGGACCCGCCCCGGCCCGGACGACAGCGGGCAACACCACGGGCGCCCTGATCCGGACCACCGCAGGCGCCCCTGAGCCGGCATCGGCAGCCCGTCCCCTTGCCGCCCCGTTACCTTTTCCGTGGCCCCGCAATGGGGCGCCTGGCCCCCGGGTCCGGTATGGCTGTGTGCCCCCTGTCGTACGGATGACCTGGGGGGTG
>NZ_JBIAIQ010000015.1:48239-211454 GCF_042871525.1 Streptomyces sp. NPDC005784 | reverse complement strand
TCCAATAGGAAGGAGGCGCGTTCATCGGCCGACATATCGGCCAGCCGGACGGCCAGCGGAGAACCGCCCTCCACCACCGATCGCTGCTCCGCCCGGCGACGGGCGGGAACCCGCACCAGATCACGCAGCAACGCCGCCGTGGCACCGGTGGACACCGCCTGGGCGCGCAACACCCCAACGTCCAACCGCATCGGCAACAGCACCGGCGCGTCCACCGCCATCGCCGTGTCGAACAGCGCCAGACCCTCCGACCCGGACAGCGCACCCACCCCGTCACGGGCCATGCGCCGCAGATCGACCTCGTCGAGCCGCTCCGCCATACCGCCCTCCTGCGGAGCCCACAGACCCCAAGCAAGCGCGGACGCCGGCAACCCCTCGGCACGACGCCTCTCGGCAAGCACCTCCAAAAACGCATTCGCCGCCGCGTAACTGCCCTGACCCGCCGCACCGAAAGCGGCAGCCGCACCCGAGAACAGCACGAACGCGGACAGATCCAGATGCCGCGTCAACTCATGCAAATGCCAAGCCGCATCGACCTTCGGCCGCAACACCCCGGCAACCCGCTCCGGCGTGAGCGAGGCCAGCACACCGTCATCCAGGACACCAGCCGTGTGCACCACCGCGGTGAGCGGCCACTCAGCAGGCACCGAACCCAACACGGCGGCAAGCGCATCACGGTCAGCCACATCGCAGGCGACCAGCTCCGCCTCGGCACCCAACTCGCCCAACTCGGCAAGCAGTTCCGAAGCACCAGCGGCATCCACACCACGACGGCTCAGCAGCAGCAGCCTGCGCGCACCATGCTCGACAACCAGGTGACGGGCGAAAAGCCGGCCGAGCATACCCGTCGCACCCGTCACCAGCACGGTCCCGGGAGTCTCACCCAGCAGCCCCGACACCTCGTCCACACGCTCACCCGCCAGAACACGGGCCAGCCTCGGAACACTCACCACCCCACCTCGAACAGCGAGTTCAGGCTCACCGGCGGTCAGGGCAGCAGGAAGTACGGACAGCGACTCGACCCGATCATCCAGATCGACCATCACCAACTGACCCGGATTCTCGGACTGTGCCGAACGCAACAAACCACGCACCGCACCACCGACGGGGTCGGATGCCACAGCGTCGCTGGTCAGCCACACCAGCCGTACTCCGGTGAGGAGTTCGTCGGCGAACCACGCCTGGAGAATGGCCAGCGCGTCCGTCACCGCCGCATGCACAGCGGCCGGCACGTCGGAGTCGTCCGACACCACCGGGGAGACGAACACGGCGTCAGGCAGCGGCTCACCGTCCCCGACCGCGGCGGAGAGCGCGGCGACATCCGGGTACTCGGTCACCCGAGCCCCGCAAGCCGCCAGCCCCTGCACATCATGACCCAGAACAGCCCAACGCTGCCCCTCAGCCTCCGCCACACCCGCGGTACCCGCCGCGTCCGCGGCAACCGCCGCACCCGGCGCAATCGGCACCCACTCCACCCGGAACAACGAATCCAGATGACCACCGTCAGCCGCCGCCCGGACCTGTTCAGCGGTCGCGGCACGCAGCGTGAGCGCGTCGACCGTGGCGACCGGGCGACCGGCCTCGTCCGCCACCAGCAGCGCGAAGGTGTGCGGGTCTCCGAGGGCGTGCGGGGTGAGCCGCATGCGCAGCCCGGTGGCGCCCGCCGCGTGCAGCGTGACGCCCGACCAGGCAAACGGCAGCAGGGCGCCGGCGGAAGTGTCCTTGGACTCGCCGTACCCGATGGCGTGCAGACCGGCGTCCAGCAGCGCGGGATGCACCCCGAACCGAGCCGCCTCACGCCGCCCGGCCTCAGGCAGCACGACCTCGGTGAACAGTTCGCCGCCACGCCGCCATGCAGCCGTCAAGCCCTGGAACAGCGGACCGTACGCAAGTCCCTCGGCGGCCAACTCCGCGTACAGGTCCCGCACGTCCACCGGAACGGCACCGGCCGGGGGCCAGACGGCGAACTCGGCGAAATCCGGGGTCTCAGTGCCGGCGGCGGCGAGCAGCGCACCGGAGGCGTGCCGGGTCCACGGCTCCTCCGTGAGCGCGTCCTGCCGACGCGAGTACACACTGAACGGACGCCGACCCGCGCCATCAGGGGCCTCCACGACAAGCTGGAGCTGCACGCCACCACGCTCGGGCAGCACCAGCGGAGCCTCCAGCATCAACTCCTCGACCGTGCCGCACCCCACCTGATCACCCGCCCGCACCGCCAGATCCACAAACGCGGTGCCCGGCAGCAACGCGCTGCCGTGGATCATGTGATCGCCGATCCAGGGGTGCGAGTCCAGGGCCAGTCGGCCGGTCAGGAGCACACCCTCGGAGTCGGCGAGCGCGACGGCCGCGCCGAGCAGCGGGTGTCCGGCCGCGCCGAGCCCGATCGCGGCCGGGTCCCCGGCCGCGAGCCCGACCCCGCTGGGCCAGTAGCGCGTGCGCTGGAAGGCGTACGTCGGAAGGTCGACCCGGCGCGCGCCCGTGCCGGCGAAGTACGCGGCCCAGTCGACGACCACGCCGTGGGCATGGGCCCGAGCGAGGGCGGTGGTAAGAGTGTCCGCCTCCTCACGACCGGCGCGGAGGACGGGAACGAAGACGGCGTCGGCGTTGCCGTCGGACACGCAGTCCTGGCCCATGGCGGAGAGCACCCCGTCCGGACCCAACTCGACAAACATGGTGACGCCGGCCGCTTCCAGGGCGCGGATGCCGTCGGCGAAGCGGACCGCCTCACGGACATGACGCACCCAGAACTCCGGCCGCGTCAACTGCTCCGAAGCGAGAGCACCGCTCACATTCGAGATCACCGATATCTTCGGCAGCTCGTACGTCAGGGACTCCGCAACCTCGCGGAAGGCGTCGAGCATGCCGTCCATGTGCGGCGAGTGGAACGCATGACTGACCGTCAGCCGCTTGGACTTGCGACCGCTGAACGATCCCGCAATCCTTTCCGCCTCATCCGCATCACCCGCGATCACCACGGACTGCGGACCGTTGACCGCGGCGATGCTCACGCGCTCCGACAGCAGCGGCGTGACCTCGTCCTCCGTCGCCTGGAGGGCGATCATCACGCCACCCTCCGGCAGCGCCTGCATCAGCCGACCACGAGCGGCCACCAGCCGGCACGCGTCCTCCAGCGAGAACACCCCCGCCACATGAGCAGCCGCGATCTCACCGATCGAGTGCCCGGAAACAAACTCCGGCCGCACACCCCATGACTCCACGAGCCGGAACAACGCCACCTCAACCGCGAACAGAGCCGGCTGCGCGAACTCCGTACGGTTCAACAGTTCGGCGTCCGCACCGAACACCACCTCCCGCAGAGGGAGTTCCAGCTCCGTGTCCAGATGCGCGCACACCGCGTCGAAGGCATCGGCGAACACCGGGTACCCGGCGTACAACTCACGCCCCATACCCAGCCGCTGACTCCCCTGCCCCGTGAACAGGAAGGCGAGCCCGCCCTCACCGACGGTGTCCTGGACCAGGCCGGGAGCCTGCTCCCCGGCGGCCAGCGCGCGCAGCCCCGCCACGAGCCCGTCGAGGTCCGAGGAGCCGGCCACGAGTACGGCCCGCGCCTCCAGCGCCGCGCGCCCGGCCGTCAGGGAATGGGCAACATCGCCTGGACGCGAGGCCGGGTCCTGCGCCAACCGGTCCGCCAAGCGACCGGCCTGGGCGCGCAGCCCCGCCGGGGTACGGGCGGCCAGCACGAACGGCAGCACCGGCGGGAGCCCGCTCACGGCAGCATTACCGGCCCCGGCCCCGGTCTCGGCCCCGGTCTCGATCTCCGTGCCGGTCTCGATCTCCGTGCCGGTCCCGGCCAGCTCACCGGACGCGGCGGAGAGCGCCCCCGCCCGCGCCTCCGTGGCCGTTCCCGGCGCCTGCTCCAGGATCGTGTGCGCGTTCGTGCCGCTCAGGCCGAAGGAGGAGACGCCGGCACGGCGCGGGCGCCCGGTCTCCGGCCAGGCCACGGCCTCGGTCAGCAGGGAGATGTCCCCGGCGGACCAGTCGACGTGCGGGGTGGGCTCGTCCACGTGCAGGGTGCGCGGCAGCATGCCATGGCGCATGGCCAGCACCATCTTGATGATGCCCGCGACACCGGCGGCGGCCTGGGTGTGCCCGATGTTGGACTTGACGGAGCCGAGGTGCAGCGGGTGGCCCTCGGGCCGGTCCTGGCCGTACGTCGCCAGCAGGGCCTGGGCCTCGATCGGGTCACCCAGCCGCGTACCTGTGCCGTGCGCCTCGACCGCGTCCACATCCGTCGCCGAGAGACCGGCGCTCGCCAACGCCTGGCGGATGACGCGCTGTTGGGAGGGGCCGTTGGGGGCGGTCAGCCCGTTGGAGGCGCCGTCCTGGTTGATGGCGGAGCCGCGCACGAGGGCGAGGACCTGGTGGCCCTTGGCCCGGGCGTCGGAGAGGCGCTCGACGAGCAGCATGCCGACGCCCTCTCCCCAGCCGGTGCCGTCGGCGGCCGCCGCGAAGGCCTTGATGCGACCGTCCTCGGCCAGCCCGCGCTGGCGGCTGAAGTCCACGAAGGCGTCCGGCGTGGACATCACGGTGACGCCGCCGGCGAGCGCCATGTCGCACTCGCCGTTGCGCAGCGCCTGGACGGCGAGGTGCAGCGCGACCAGGGCGGAGGAGCAGGCGGTGTCGACGGTGACGGCCGGGCCCTCCAGACCGAAGACGTACGAGAGCCGGCCGGAGACGACGCTGGCGGCGTTGCCGGTGCCGACGTGGCCCTCCAGGCCTTCGGCCTCACGGGCGACGAGCGACAGGTAGTCCTGACCGTTGGTGCCGACGAAGACACCGGCCCGGCTGCCGCGCAGCGAGGTCGGGTCGATGCCCGCGCGCTCGAAGACCTCCCAGGAGGTCTCCAGCAGCAGCCGCTGCTGCGGGTCCATGGCGAGGGCCTCGCGCGGGGAGATGCCGAAGAGGTCGGCGTCGAACTCGGGCGCGTCGTAAAGGAATCCACCCCGGCCGGTGTACGAAGTGCCGGGCCGGTCGGAGTCGGCGCCGAGGAGCCCGGTCAAGTCCCAACCGCGATCGGTCGGGAAGTCGGCGACGGCGTCGGTGCCGTCGCCGAGCAGTCCCCACAGTTCCTCGGGGGTGGTGACGCCACCGGGGAAACGGCAGCCCATCGCGACGATGGCGATCGGGTCGTCGTCGACCGCCGTCGTGACGGTCGCGGCGCCCTCCGACTCCTGCGGCGTAGCGCCGAGTTCGTCGAGCAGGTACGCGGTCAGGGCGGCCGAGGTCGGGTAGTCGTAGACGAGCGTGGCGGGCAGGCGCACGCCGGTGGCGGCACCGAGCCGGTTGCGCAGCTCGACGGCGGTGAGCGAGTCGAAGCCGAGCTCCTTGAAGGCGCGTTCGGCCGAGACGGCCTCCGTGCCACCGTGTCCGAGTACCGCGGCCACATGCGTACGGACCAGAGCGAGCAGTGCCTTCTCCTGCTCGGCCCGGGTCAGTCCGGCGAGCGGGCCCAGGGTGGCGGCGACGTCCGCGCCGGTGACCACCGAGCCGCGGCCGGAGGCGGCCGGGGTGTCCTGTGTGTTCGCGGCGAAGTCGCTGATCAGCGGGTTGACCCGGATCCCGGCCAGGACGGCCGGGAGCCGCTCCCAGTCGATGTCCGCGACGGTGACCGCGACGTCGGCCGTGCCCACGGCGTGTGCCAGGGCGGCCAGGGCGGTGGCGGGCGCCATCGGGGGCATGCCCTCGCGCCGCATCCGGGCCTCCAGGGCGCCGTCGGCGGCCATGCCGCCGTCGGCCCACGGACCCCAGGCCAGCGAGGTCGCCGCCAGGCCGTCGGTGCGGCGCTGCTCGGCCAGGGCATCCAAGTAGGCGTTGGCGGCGGCGTAGTTGGCCTGACCCGCCGCACCGAGCGTGCCGGTGACCGAAGAAAAGAGGACGAACGCGGAGAGCTCGATGCCCAGTTCGACGGTCAGCTCGTGCAGGTTGCGGGCAGAGTCCGCCTTGGCCCGCAGCACCGACGCGAACCGCTCGGCGGTCAGGGAGTCCAGCACCCCGTCGTCCAGGACACCGGCCGTGTGCACGACGGCCGTCAGACCCTCCGCCTCGCCCGCCAGCAGCTCCCGCAACGCGTCCCGGTCCGCGGCGTCGCACGCCACCACGGACACATCCACACCCAAGTCGACCAGCTCAGCGACCAGTTCGGCCGCACCCGGAGCCTCCATACCCCGACGACTGGTCAACACCAGCCGCGAGACACCCGCACCCGCCAGCCAACGAGCCACCCGGCCACCCAGCGCACCCGTACCACCAGTGACCAGCACCGTCCCCGACGGAGCCCACGCCACCACACCCTCACCCTGCGGGGCCCGGACCAGACGACGCCCGAAAACACCCGAGCCCCGCACCGCGACCTGATCCTCGTCGAGCCCGGACTCCCTGCCGGCCAGCACGCCGACGAACCGCGCCCCGACCCGCTCGTCCAACTCGGCAGGGATGTCGACCAGACCACCCCAACGGTCCGGGTCCTCCAGCGCCACCACCCGGCCCAGGCCCCACACCTCGGCAGCAACCGGGTCGACCAGCCGATCGGACCGGCCCACCGAAACCGCACCCCGCGTCACCGCCCACAACGGAGCCGTGACACCGGCATCACCCAACGCCTGCACCAGAACGGCGGTGTCCACCACACCCAGCAACGAGACGACACCGGCCAATTCACCGGTATCCGCGATCAGTCCAGCGACCACCGCACGATCCGCGCCCGCCGACACCGAGATCGAACGCACCTGCACGCCCGCACCCGACAACGCGGCCACCACATCAGCATCACCCGCACCCTCCGCGGCCGACACCACCAACCACGCACCACTCAGCCCGCCGACGGCAATGCCGGCACCAGCACCGGAAGGGACACCCGTCAGAGGTTTCCAAGTGATGCGATAGCGCCAGGAGTCGACGGCCGACTGGAGTTTGCGGCGGCGGCGCCAGGCCGACAGGGCGGGGACGAGCTCGCCGAGGGACTGCTCGTCGGCCGGGTTCAGGGCGAGGGCGGCGGTGAGACCGGCGACGTCCTCGTTCTCGACGGCGTCCCAGAAGTCGTGGTCGGCCGGGTCGGAGCCGGCGGCGGCGAGGGTCCGGGCCACCGGACCGGTCGCGTCCATCCAGTAGCGCTGCCGCTGGAAGGCGTACGTGGGCAGGTCGACGCGGCGGGCGCCGGTGCCGGCGAAGAGGGCGGACCAGTCCGTCTCGGCACCCCGGACATGGGCGCGGGCGACGGCGGTCAGCAGGCCCTCGGCCTCGGGGCGCCCTGCGCGCAGGGCGGGTGCGAAGGCGCTGCCCTCGGGGTCGACGCATTCCTGGGCGAGGGCGGTGAGGACCGGGTCGGGGCCGAGTTCCAGGAAGGTGCGGGCACCGCCCTTGTGGAGGGCGCGCACCCCGTCGAGGAAGCGGACGGCCTCTCGGACGTGGCGGACCCAGTGTTCGGGGTCGGTCAGCTCGGCGCCGGCGACGGCGCCGGTGAGGAGGGAGACGACGGGCAGGGTGGGGCGCGCGTAGTCGACGACCTGGGCGATCCGCCGGAACTCGGCGAGCATGCCGTCCATGTGGGGCGAGTGGAAGGCGTGACTGACCGTGAGCCGCTTGGATTTGCGATCGGGGAACGATCCCGCGAGTGTCTCGGCCTCGTCCGCGTCACCGGCGATGACGACCGACTGCGGCCCGTTGACGGCCGCGATCCCGATGCCCTCGGTCAGCAGCGGGGCGACCTCGTCCTCCGTCGCCTGGAGCGCGATCATCGCCCCGCCCTCGGGCAGTGCCTGCATCAGCCGGCCGCGTGCCGCGACGAGCGTGCAGGCGTCCTCCAGCGAGAACACCCCGGCCACGTGCGCCGCCGCGATCTCACCGATCGAGTGGCCGGCCACGACGTCGGGGCGCACGCCCCACGACTCCAGCAGGCGGAACAGCGCAACCTCGACGGCGAACAGCGCGGGCTGGGTGTACGCGGTGCGGTCGAGCAGGGCGGCCTCGGGGGTACCGGCCTCGGCGAACAGCACGTCCAGCAGGGGCACGTCGAGTCGCTCGTCCAGGTACCAGCAGGCGTCGTCCAGGGCGTCGGCGAACACCGGGTAGGTGTCGTACAACTCCCTTCCCATTCCCAGACGTTGGCTGCCCTGGCCGGTGAAGAGGAAGGCGAGTCGGCCGGTGGCGGGCAGGTCCTGGACGAGGCCGGTGGCCTCGGCGCCGGTGGCGAGGGCGTGCAGTCCGGCGAGCAGTCGCTCGCGGTCCTCACCGAGAACGACGGCGCGTCGCTCGAAGCGGCCCCGGGTGGTGACGAGGGAGTGGCCGATGTCGGCGGCGCCCGCCTCCGGGTCGGCGGCGAGCCGGGCGGCGAGGGTGCGGGCCTGGCCGCGCAGCGCTTCGGAGGTCTTGGCGGACAGCACCCAGGCCAGCGGTCCGGCCTGCTCCCCGTCGGCGATATCAGCGCCCGGACCGGCCTGCTCCCCGTCAGTGATTCCGGCGTCCGGACCGGCCTGCTCCCCGTCGGCGGTATCGGCGTCGGAACCGGTCGGCTCCCCGTCGGCGATTTCGGCGTCCGGACCGGCCTGCTCGTCGGCACGGGCCCCGGTACGGTCCTCGGCGGCCGGCTCCTCGATGACGGCGTGCGCGTTGGTGCCGCTCATGCCGAAGGAGGAGACGGCGGCCCGGCGCGGCCGGCCGGTCTCCGGCCAGGGCACGTCCTCGGTGAGCAGGCTGACGGCGCCGGCGCTCCAGTCGACGTGCGAGGTGGGCGCGTCGACGTGCAGGGTGCGGGGCAGCACGCCGTGGCGCATCGCCATGACCATCTTGATGATGCCGGCGACACCGGCGGCCGACTGGGTGTGGCCGATGTTCGACTTCAGGGAGCCGAGGTAGAGGGGCAGCTCGTCGGTGTGCTCGCGGCCGTACGTGGCGAGCAGGGCCTGGGCCTCGATCGGGTCGCCGAGCCTGGTGCCGGTGCCGTGGGCCTCGACGACGTCCACCTCGGCGGCCGCGAGGCCGGCGTTGGCGAGGGCCTGGCGGATGACGCGCTGCTGGGCGGCGCCGCTGGGGGCGGTCAGGCCGTTGGAGGCGCCGTCCTGGTTCAGCGCGGTGCCGCGCACGACGGCGAGGACCTGGTGACCGTTGCGGCGGGCGTCGGAGAGGCGCTCCACGAGCAGCATGCCGACGCCCTCGCCCCAGCCCGTGCCGTCGGCTGCGTCGGCGAACGGCTTGCAGCGCCCGTCGGCGGCGAGGCCGCGCTGCCGGCTGAAGGAGACGAAGGAGCCGGGGCTCGCCATGACCGCGACGCCGCCCGCGAGGGCGAGGGAGCACTCTCCCGTGCGCAGCGCCTGCGCGGCGAGGTGGAGGGCGGCCAGCGAGGAGGAGCAGGCGGTGTCGACGGTGACGGTGGGGCCCTCGAAGCCGAAGGTGTAGGCGATGCGGCCGGAGGCGACGCTGGCGGCGTTGCCGGTGACGAGGTAGCCCTCGAACCCGTCGGTGGCGTCGAGGAGTCGGGGGCCGTACTCCTGGGTCTCGGCGCCGACGAAGACGCCGACCTGGCCGCCGCGCAGTGCGGCGGGGTCGACGCCGACGCGTTCGAAGGCCTCCCAGGACGTCTCCAGCAGCAGCCGCTGCTGGGGGTCCATGGCGAGGGCCTCGCGCGGGTTGATGCCGAAGAAGTCGGCGTCGAACTCGTCGGCGTCGTGCAGGAAGCCGCCCTCGCGGGCGTAGCTGGTGCCGGGGTTGTCCGGGTCGGGGTCGTAGAGCGCGTCGAGGTCCCAGCCGCGGCCGGTCGGGAAGGGGGTGATGGCGTCGGTGCCGGCGGCGACGAGGTCCCACAGTGCCTCGGGCGAGTGGACGCCGCCGGGGAAGCGGCAGCCGATGCCGACGATGGCGATGGGTTCGTCGCTGCTCGTCGCGGCGGCCACGGGCGCGATGTCCTCGGTGAGGCCCAGGAGTCGGGCGCGCAGGTGGCGGGCGAGGTGGGCGGGGGTGGGGTGGTCGAAGGCGAGGGTGACCGGCAGGCGCAGACCGGTGCCGGCGACGAGCCGGGAGTGCAGGTCGACGGCGGCCAGGGAGTCGAACCCGAGGTCCATGAAGGACCGCTCGGGGTCGAGCGCGTCGGGGGCCTGGTCCTTGAGGGCGGCGGAGGCCATGGCGGCGACCCACTCCAGCAGGAGGGCGTGCTGCTCGTCGGGGGTCAGACCGGCCAGGCGCTGCGCCCAGGGGGTGTCCTCGGGACTTTCCGCCGGCGTCGCGCCGGTTTCGGAGGTGCCGTTGATTTCGAGCGTGAAATCTTGGGACTCATTCCGCATGACGCGCTCCATTACCCCCGAATAAAAAATGCAAGACCGGGGTCACTCTGACATGCGGAAGAAGGTCGAGAAACCCCTAACAAGCCCCTATCGACCCCTATCACGGGCCGCTGAGCAGCGCCTTGACTCAGAATGCGCGACTGTATCAGGATGCGCCGAGAAGGCTGGTAATTGCAAGGCGGATGGCAATTCAATTCCGTCGCCGAATCACCAGACGGCACATACTTCGTCCATGCGGGAGGAGCCCGTTTTCATGCGCGTACTGTTCGTCACGTATCCGGCCCTTGGCCATGTCTTTCCGACTGTTCCGCTGGCCTGGGCGCTGCGCTCGGCCGGGCACGAGGTGCTGGTGGCCAGCGCGGGCGACGCGCTGAAGGCCGCCGACGCCGGTCTGCATGTCGCCGACGTCCACCCCGGGTTCGAGCTGGAGAGTTTCCTGCAGTCCACGGTCGCGGACCTGATGGCCCGGTTGCGCGGCCCGGACGGGGTGGACCCGATGGACGGGCTGCGCCTGTTCCAGCACCTCAACGAGTCGCTGGCGGACGGGATCGTCGACGTCGCGGACCGGTTCAGGCCGGACCTGGTGGTCTTCGAGCAGATCTTCGTCGCGGGTCTGATAGCCGCCGAGCGGCTGGGTGTTCCGGCGGTGCAGCACAACTTCGGGTTCGCGCGCGGCACCGAGCTGCGCGAACTGACCGTGTCGATGCTGGGCGAGACGATGGCCCGGCACGGGGTGGCGAAGGTGGCCGAGCGGGTGCCGGTCATCGACATCGCGCCGCCGAGCATGGCGGCGCCGGAGCGGGACGGCTGGTCGATGCGTCCGGTGCCGTACAACAGCGGTGCGGTGCTGCCGGACTGGCTGCTGGACGAGCCGGGGCGGCGCCGGATCGGGGTGACGCTGGGCACCGCTTCGGTGCACGTCAACGGGCTGGGTCCGGTACAGCGGCTGGTGGCCGCCGCCGCCGGGGTGGACGCGGAGTTCGTGCTGGCCCTCGGTGACGTGGACACCACCGGTCTTGGTGAACTCCCGGACAACGTAAGGGTGGTGGGCTGGGTTCCGCTGACGCAGCTGCTTCGGACCTGTGACGCGGCCGTCCACCACGGCGGCGCCGGCACCACGCTGGCGGCGCTGAACGCGGGCGTCCCGCAACTGGTGCTGCCCGACGGCGCGGACCGGCAGATCAACGCCGAGTCGGTACGCGACCGGGGCGCGGGTCTGCTGGGCACGGCCGCCGACCTGGAGGTGGAGGTGCTGCGCCGGCTGCTGTCGGACGAGAAGATGGCGACGGTGGCGCGCGAGGTGCGCGAGGAGATCGCCACCATGCCGTCGCCGGTGTCGCTGGTGCCGCGCCTGGAGGAGTTGGCCGGCTGAACGGCCGTACGTCGCAGGGGCCGTACCCGATGTTCTCGGGTACGGCCCCTGCGATGTACCGGGGAACCGGGGGCGAGGTGGAGGGGCGGCCCGGGGGAGGTCGCCGCCCCTCCACCTCTCGGGGGTTCGCCAGTTGGTCGGGTGGGGTCAGCCGCGCGGCCCGTGTTCGATGAACGGGGCGAGCAGCCCGGGCACGGTGTCCTCGGCGAGGGAGAGACCGTCCCGTACGCGGATGTCGCGGACCTTGTAGGAGCCGTGGCCCGCGGAGGTGGTGGCGCCGATGGTGAGCAGTCCGTTGCGGCGCTGGAAGTAGGAGCGGGTGATGTTCCAGCCGATGATGCCGTCCCGCTCCAGGGCGGCGGTGCGGCGGGTGAAGGTGCCGGCGCGGACGACCAGGTAGTGGTCGTGCAGCGCGTGGCCGAGCGCCTGATGGGCGTCCCTGGCCAGCAGGTACACCACTGGCAGCCCGATCACGGCGGTGATCCAGGCGGTGTGCACCAGGACCTGGGTGAGCCACAGGCCCAGGCCCAGCGGGACGGCGACGATCAGCGCGAGCACGATCAGGCCGCGGTTGAGGCGGCGTCGCAGCGCCACCCGGGGGTGCGGCACGAGCCGGGCCGCCTCGTTGGGCGAGCGCTCCTCGGCGAGGACGTCGGCGGCGACGCGCAGCGCCTCGGCGCGCGGCACCGGCGGGGTGAGGATGCTCCGGCTGCGGTTCTCGTCGCTGTCGCCGAGGCCGCCGGCGATGGCATTGAGGCGGGCGCCGCCGGCCCAGCGCAGCAGCATCGGCTCGGCGAGTTCCACGCCGCGCAGCCGGCGCTCCTCCATGGTGACGGAGCGGGAGACGAGCAGACCGCGGCGGACCCGCAGGACGTCGTCCTGCTCGCGCTCCAGGCGGAAGTTGGCCCAGGTCTCGACGAAGGTGGCGAAGGAGACGGCGATACCGGCCAGCAGGATGACTACGACGGTGACAAGGATGCCGAACCACAGCGGCACGGTGCCGAAGCGGTGCTCGATGTCCTTGACGACGCCGAGCTCCAGTGGGTCGATCTTCATCTCGTGCAGGATGCGGTAGGCGGTGCCGACGCCGATGAAGACGCTGCCGACGCCCCATACGGTCAGCGGCGCGTAGCGCAGCCAGGCCCAGTCCATCTCGATGAGGGGGCGGTTCTCGTCGGTACCGGTGCCGCTGCCGGTGCCGCGGCGGTCCAGCAGCAGCCGGCGCAGTTCCTCGGCCTGTTGGACGGTGATGCCGTCGAGGGAGAGCCGGCGTGCGGAGGACGAGGTCTGCTCGCCTGTGCCGATGCGCAGCGTGGTGAGGCCGAAGAGCCGGTGCACCGGTTTCGCGTCGCGGTCGATGCTGCGGATGCGGTCGTTGGGGACCGAGCGGTGGCTGCGGAAGAACAGTCCGGAGCGCAGTTCCACGCGGTCGGCGGTGATCCGGTAGCGGGTGGTGATCAGGCGCATCGTGCTGATCCCGGTGATCACCAGGAAGGTGGTCAGCAGGGAGCCGAGCGAGATCAGCGCCTGGAGGTTGGCACCGGTCAGGACGAGGGTGGCGACGAAGAGGGCGAGCGGTCCGGCCAGCATGCTGAGGTTGACCAGCAGCAGCCGGGGGCTGAGCCGTCCCCACTCGGCCTCGTCGTCGCCGGCGGCCCGGTGCGCGGCCCTGTCGGCCCGCTGCTCGGTGTAGTGGCTCATGTCGCGTCTCCGGGCGTGGCCTGGGTGGTCCGCGTCAGGTGCTCGACGACCTCCTGGGCGGTGCGGTGGTCGATGCCCTTGATCTTCACGGCGCCGGAGGAGGAGGCGGTCGTGACGGTGATGCCGGACAGGCCGAACATCTGCTGGATCGGGCCGCGCAGGGTGTCCACGGTCTGCACCCGGGAGAGGGGGACGACCCGCCAGCGCTGCCACAGCCAGCCGGAGGCGGCGTACACGGCCTCGTCGGTGGTCTCCCAGCGGTGCACCCGGTAGCGCCACAGCGGCATGACCAGCATGTAGGCGAGTCCGGGTACCAGCGAGATCAGGGTCGCCCAGCCGAAGAACGGCCTGGCGGGCGGGATGCTGAGGTAGAGGATGCCGAAGGTGAGCGGCAGAGGGAGGGCGAACACCGCCGCCTGGAGTGTCCACCAGCCGATCGCGCGGCTCTCCACCCGGTTGTGCGGGGGCCGGAGCCTGACATCATCCAAGCGTTCCACTGCTGTTCACCCTTTTACTGGGACGGGGAGTCGTGATCGGTCGGCATGTGACGTGGCATCAGCGAGCCGCGGAACTTTCCTGCCTGCCCGCGGTGTCGGCCACCGGCGCCGCGCTGTCGCGCAGTCGGCGGCGCTTGCCGACCAGGACCGCGGTGCGGGTGAGGACCATGGCCAGGGCCATGAAGACGAAGGCGTTCGAGTAGACGTCCTGGCCGCTCAGCTTGTAGTCGATGCTGAACTTGATGATGCCCTGGGCGAACCAGTGTTCGGAGCCGTAGGCGAACAGCACGCGGGAGGCGGACAGCAGCGTCCAGACGATCGCGTAGGCGATGCCGCCCTTGGTGTAGATCTCGCCGTCGGCGCCCGAGTGGGCTGGGAGCAGCGCCGCGGCGACCAGGCCGCAGATGACGCCCGTACCGATGCCGGCGAGCTGGAGCGAGGGGTCGTTGCCGTCGATGGGCAGGGAGTGGACGAAGAGCGCGATCACGATCGCGACCGCGAGGATCGAGCGCAGCAGCCGCATGTTGGTGATCTTGCGGGTGCCGAGGTCGGTCGCGAGGATGATGGTCAGGATGGTCCCGCTGGCGATCAGGGCGGTCATGAACGGGCTCATGGGACGGAGCCTCCTCCTTCGGTGCGTGGGTGCTCTTGAGCCTGCGTCGTGGCCGCTCGGCGGCAGTCCGTGGCTCTCACCTGCAACGCTATGGTTCGGGAGGGGGGTGCACGGACAACCGTCCGGTTGAATCGGCTGTCCACCGACCGGTGGACACCGGTGGACGGCGGAGGATGGGACCCGCGCCGTGGGCCGCACTCGTGCCCTCGCCCATCAGGCTGATAGGACTGGTCCGGTGAGCACTGAAAATCGGGCGGTGGCAGAGACCCCGGACCATGCGCCCGAGGCGGGAACCCGGTGGTTCGGCCTGTGGGACGCCTTCTTCGCGGTGTCGTACGCCGTGACCACCGTACTGCTGTTCACCTCCGCCGGTGAGCAGGTCCATCGGGCCGTGGCGATGGCCGCGTTGACCCTGGCGGTCCCCTGGTACGCGGCGATGGGGCGGGACGCGATGCTGCGGCAGGTCGGGGAGGACCACGGACGGCGCAGCGTCGTTTTCTCGGTGGGCCTGTTCCTGCTGTTCTCGGTGGCCGTCGTCTTCGATCTGGCGTCGTCCTTCGCGCTGTTCGCCGTGGTGCCGATGCTGATGATGAGCCTGTCGACCTCCCCGGCGATCGCCGTGGTGACGCTGGCCAACCTGATGCCGGTGATCGTGGTGTGGCTGCGCGGTGGCACCCTGGACCGGGACATCGCGGCCGTGCTGCCGACCTCGCTGCTGGGCATCGCGTTGTCGGTGATGCTGGGGTTGTGGATCACCCGGGTGACCCGGCAGAGCCGGGAGCGCGGGACACTGATCGATGAACTGCGGCGCAACCGCGAGCGGGTGGCGCGGCTGTCGCGGGAGGCAGGCGTCGCGGCCGAGCGCGAGCGGCTGGCCCGCGAGATCCACGACACTCTCGCCCAGGGTCTGACCAGCATCATCAGCCTCGTACAGGCGGCCGAGACCGGCTTCGCCACCGACCCGGAGGTGGCCCGCTCGCACCTGGGGCTGGCCGGCCAGGTGGCCCGCGAATCCCTGGCGGAGGCACGGGAGTTCGTCACCGCGTTGACCCCGCCGGTACTCAAGGAGTCCTCGCTGGTGCAGGCCGCTCGCCGGCAGGCCGAGGGGCTTGTCGCACAGACCGGGATGCGCGCCGAGGTGGTCGTGAACGGCAACGAGCGCGAACTGCCCATGGCGGTCAGCGTGGTGCTGCTGCGCTCGCTGCAGGAGGCGGTGGCCAACATCCGCAAGCACGCCCCCAAGGCCCGGTCCGCCGAGGTGCGACTGCTGTACGGGACGGACACGGTACGGCTGTATGTACGCGACGACGGGCCGGGGTTCGAACCCGGCGAGCGGACGTCGGGCGAGAAGGGCGGGTTCGGGCTGCCCGGCATGCGCACCCGTGCCCAGGAGATCGGTGGGGACTCCACCGTGGACAGCGCCCCGGGCAGGGGCACGACCGTCGAGGTGACGGTCCCGGTGCCCCTGGAGGACACACGGGCGGCCCGGACCGAGGACGTCGAGGAAGCAGGGGAAGCCGATGAGCTCTGACGGGACGATCGGCGTGCTGCTGGTCGACGACCATCCGATGGTCCGCGAGGGCCTGAGCTCGATGTTGCGCTCCGCCGAGGGCATCGCCGTGGTGGGGCAGGCCGGTTCGGGCGAGGAGGCGGTGGTCATGGTCACCGCCTCACCGCCCGACATCGTGCTGCTGGACCTGCAGATGGGCGGCATGGACGGGGTGGAGGCCACCGGCCGCATTCTGCGTGTCGCCCCCGCCACCAAGGTCGTGATCGTCACGACGTACGAGACGGACACCGACATCCTGCGCGCGGTGGAGGCGGGCGCGGCGGGCTATCTCCTCAAGGGCAGTTCGCGCGACGATCTGGTGCAGGCGGTGAAGGCGGCGGCGCGCGGCGAGACGGTGCTGACACCGTCGCTGGCGCCCAAGCTGTTCCGCGCCCGGCTGCCGGAGCCGCCCCCGCTGCTGTCGGATCGCGAGCGCGAGGTGCTCCAACTGGTCAGCCAGGGGCTGACGAACGCCGACATCGGCAAGCGGCTGTTCATCGGCGAGGCGACGGTGAAGACGCACCTGCTGCGCTCCTTCAAGAAGCTGGGGGTCTCCGACCGGACGTCGGCGGTGATCACCGCGCTGGAGCGCGGGTTGCTGCCCTGAGGGCACCCGCCCCCACGGGAGAAGGGCCCGGCAACGGCCTCCCCGGATCGCCCCGCCGCGCGGCGGCGGGGCGAAGTGCGGCCAGGCGGACCGCCCGTACGCTCAGGCGACGCCCGGCAGGCACACGTCCGAGAGGCGGTCGGGCAGGTCCCGACGACGCTTCACCTTCAACTTGCGGTATATCCGCGTCAGATGCTGCTCGACCGTGGAGATGGTCACGTACAGCTTGGTGGCGATCTCGCGGTTGGTGTGGCCCCGGGCGGCCAGCAGGGCCACGCGTGCCTCGGCCTCGGAGAGGACCTCGACCTCCTTGGGCTGCTCCGCCTCGCCGCTTGCCGGCCCGGCGGGCACCGGGACCTCGCCGTCGCCGTGGCCCGGCATGTACTGCCGGCACAGCGGCTCGGCTCCGCAGGACTTGGCGACGTGCCAGGCCTTGCGCACCAGCATCCGGGCCCGGTTGAAGTCGCCGAGCGCACGGTATCCACCGCCCAACTCGCCCAGCGCGAGAGCGAGATGGAGCCTGCTGCCGCCCTCCTCCAGGGTCTCGACCGCTTCGGTCAGGCGCTTGAGCCGGGCGGAGAGGTCGGTCCCGGTACGGGCCGCGGCAAGGAGGAGCAGCCCGCGGGTGCGGCTGCCCTCGGTGCCGGTCTCGCGGCGCCGCTGCTGCTCCGTGTACTCCTTGGCGCGGGCCGGCTTGCCCAGCGCGAGCCAGGCCTCGGCGGCGTCCAGCCGCCACGGCACGAGTTCGGCCGCGTCCACCTGCCAGGACTGCATCAGCTCGCCGCAGTTGAGGAAGTCGCGCAGGGCGGCGTGGTAGCGACCGGTGGCGAGGTGGCTGCGGCCCCGGGCGCGCAGGTAGTGCAGGCCCAGCAGAGTGTCGAACATGGCCTCGGGAACGGGCTGTTCGAGCAGGGTCCGGGCGTCCTCGTGGTTGCCCATGTGGGTCTCCGCCTCGACGAGGGTCGCCAGCGGCAGGGCGACGCCGACGCCCCAACTCTGCGGGGAGATCAGCGACATGGCGTGCCGGGCCTGGGCGGCGGCGCCCGGCAGGTCGCCCTGGCGCAGTGAGATCTCGGCGCGCACCGCGCTGAGCGCGGCCTCCCAGGTGGGGGCGTTGCGGGCGGAGCACTCCCCCAGCAGCCGCTCGCACCAGGCAAGGGCGAGGTCGGGGCGGCCCGCGTAGACGAGGGCCAGCAGCGCGAAGACGAGAGGCTGGAGGGTGCGGTCGCCGAGCGGGTAGCGCTGGAGCACCCGGGTGGTCTCGGCGACGGTCGCCTCGGCGTGCTGGGTGCCGCGCAGCGCGGTGCGCATGGCGTCGGCGGCCTGGACGTGGGCGTTGTCCGGCATGTCGTACGGGGTCGCGTCGGCGGCGCGCGCGCCCAACAGCGTTGTCTGGGCGACCTGTTCGGTGTCGGTGTCGCCGAGCGGGGGGCTGATCATGGAGAGCCAGGCGCGGGCGGCGGCGAGGGTGCCCGGGTCGTACACCGGACGACGTCCGGCGGCCACGGCCTCTCCGCCGGAGGTCTGCAGGTGTCGCACGGCCTCGCCGGCGCGTCGCGCCTCGCCCATCCACACGAGGCAGGAGACGGTCTGGACGAGGTCGCGGTCGGTGAGCAGTCCGTCGGCCAGTTCGCGCGCGAGCCGCCGCAGATGGCTTTCGGCCGCCGCCGGGCTGCTGCGCCAGACGATGCTCACCAGCCGGGAATTCAGGGCCGCGTGGCGAGGGCCCTCGGGGCAGGAGGAGACAGCCAACTCGCCGCATTGGAGGGCCAGTTGGTGCTCGTCACCGACGAGGGCGTACTCGGCGGCCTCCTGCAGCACGGGGATCGCCCACTCCTCGGCGGTGCGACGGGCGGCGAGCAGGTGGCGGGCCACGTCGAGGGCGGCGGCGCCCTCCTGGTGCAGCAGCCGGGCGGCGCGCTGGTGCAGGGCCGACAGGGCGGCGGGCGGCAGGGCTTCGAGCACCGCGTCGCGCGCTGCCGGGTCCCGGAAGGCGGCGCCGCGCACCAGCCCGCACCCGCCCAGGTCCCGCAGCGCCTGTTCGGTGGCCTTCACATGCAGGTCGGCGACCTGGCTGAGCAGGCGCGCGGATCCGGAGTCGCCGAGGACGGCGACGGCGCGGGCGACGGCGAGGAGTTCGGGGTCGCCTCGGTACAGGCAGTCCATGACGGCCCGCTCGAAGGTCTCGGCGGGGGCCAGTCGCTGGAAGGGCTCGCTGGTCTCCCGCGCCCGCAGCCCGTCCTCGATGAGCGCTCCGACCAGCAGCGGGTTGCCGCCCGTGGTCTCCTGGCACTGGGCGGCCAGCCGCTGGGCGGCGGCGGGCGAGAAGTGCTCGGCCAGTACCCGGGCGCTGCCCTCGGCGGTGAGCAGCGGCAGTCGCAGGCTGGTGCAGTTGGGCTGGCGCTGGAGCTCCGCGTGGAAGGCGAGTTGGGCGGGCCGCAGCCTGACGGCGGCGGTCAGCACGATGAGGACCCCGGCCTGGCGCACCCGGCGGGCGAGGCAGAGCAGGAAGGCGAGGGAGACGTCGTCGCCGTGGTGCACATCGTCGACGGCTATGACCACGGTGCGGTCCCGGGCTATCTGCAGCAGCGCGGTGGACAGGTGCGGCAGTACGGCCATGCCGGCGTCCATGGCGCTGTCGCCGTCGGCGGTCCCGGAGAGGACCTGGTCCAGCAGGGAGAGTGCGTAGGCGTGGACGTCGGGCGCGTGAGGGGCGGCGGCGTCGAGGATCCGGCGCAGGATGCCGAACGGCAGATAGCGTTCGGCGCGGGATCCGGCAGCCTCCAGGACCAGCGCGCCGGCGGTGATGGCTTCCTGGGTGAAGCCTTCCAGCAGACTTGTCTTTCCGCCGGCGACCACGCCGCTGATGACGGCGACGCACCCGCGCCCTCTGCCGGCACTGCCGAGCAATTCCCTCAATGTCTCCAGTTGCCTGTCCCGCTCGACGAGCCTAGCCGCCACTGGCGTTCCTTCCCCCGATACGCATGACTTTCCTGAGGACCGCGCGACCGGCACGGCGGACGCCTGGTCAGGGCGCCACATCGAGCGGCCGGTGCGCGAAGGGGGCGTGCGGGCAGCGCGCGAGGCGCGCTGCCCGGGTCAACTCGACGACCCACCCCGTGCGATCGTCGCCGTTCGGCCAGGGGCCGGGCGACGCGCTGGGCCCCGGCGCCAGTGCGTCTTCTGGCGGGGGCCGGGCCGGGGTGGTCGCCCCGGCCGTTACCGATATTGTACGTGCTCGAAATTCTGTCCGATTTTCAACGGACGGTGGCGAGTTCCTCGGAGACAATCTTCAGGATCTGTTCCTGATGGTTCGCCAAGAAGAAGTGGCCGCCCGGGAAACGATGGATATCGAACGCGCCGGACGTGTGTGCCGCCCAGGCTTCCGCTTCCTCCGAACTGGTGCGGGGATCGGCGTCCCCCGTCAGTACGGTGATGGGTGCGCGGACCGAGTCCTCGGCCGATGCGCGATAGTTCTCGATCGCGGTGTAGTCGGTGCGGATCGCGGGCAGCACCATGCGGAGGATTTCCTCGTTGCCGAGGATCCTCCCGTCGGTTCCGCTGAGTTCGCGCATTTCCCGGACAATGCCGTCGTCGTCGCGCAGGTGCACGGTCTCGTGCCGGTGACTGGCGGGCGAGCGGCGGCCGGAGGCGAAGATCCGCACCGGGCCGACCCCGTGGTCACGCTCCAGCCTGCGGGTCACCTCGAAGGCCAGCACGGCGCCCATGCTGTGCCCGAAGAGGGCCAGCGGCCGGTCGGCCCAGGGACGGATCTGGCTGGCCAGCGCGTCGGCGTAGGCGCCGATGTCGGTGATGCCGGGCTCTTCGCGGCGGTCCTGGCGACCCGGGTACTGCACGCAGAGCACGTCCACGGCGGGCGCCAAGGCCTGGGACATCGGGAAATAGAAAGAGGCCGACCCGCCCGCGTGCGGCAGGCAGACCAGCTGGATCGGGCTTTCGTCCGAAGCATGGTAACGGCGAACCCAACGACTGGTGTTTTGCTTTTCAATCAACGGATTGAAACCCCCTGTTCTGGCCCCAGATGCAGCGCGCTCGTTTGCCTCGAACCCTTGTTCCGCCTTCGTACGCGCTGCGGGCAAGGTCATGTCTAGCAGAGCCGACAAAGCCGGGAGTACCCCTACTCACCCCTTTGGCTCGAAGCACCTGTTCCACCATTCTGACCAGGTGTTCGCCCGCTCGAACCACCCCCACAACCCGCCCGGACAGGCGCGCTTCGCCCCGTACACCCCTACGACCACCGCCCGACAACAAACACCGCGACCGGTTCAACCGGAGCCGGTTTCTTTGCCCATGCTTTAAGGGCGTTGAGGGAACCCTCAACAAAGTGCCGCACTCCGGAGGCGAGTTCCTCGCCGCGTGCCCGCGTGCCCGCCGTCGGGGGCCGGGGGCACACGCACAACCACCGGGGCCGGTGGCGAGGGGGCGGCCGGCGCGGGCCGAACCCCCCGGCCTCGGCCGCGCCCTCGCCACCGGCGCCGCGCGGTTCAGGCCGCCGCGTCCCGGCGGGGACCGCACGGCGTCGACCGCCCGCCGGTCACTCGGTGCGCAACGCCGTGGCCGTACGGACCTTGGCCGCCCAGCCCGCCGGGACCATCGCCCCCAGCAGGGCGACGAGCACCCCGGCCAAGCCCAGCAGCAGCAGTTGCGAGGTGTCGTACACCTCGAGGACCGACGGCGGCAGGCCGGTGCCCGCGGCCTCTCCCATGACCGGCAGCACATAGCCGTGCAGCGCGAACCCGGCCGGGACGCCGATCAGCCCGCCGAGCACACCGATCCCGGCCACCGAGGCGAGCACGAGCGTCACGGTCTGCCGCGGGGACATACCGAGCGCCTTGCACACTCCCAGGTCGTGGACGCGCTCGCGGGTGTCCAGGACCACGGAGTTGAGCACTCCGAGGCCCGCCACGGAGACCAGCATCAGGGTGAGGAGCCCAGCCATCGCCTCCAGTACGAGGATCATGTTCTCGCCCTCCGGGGCGGAGTCGGCGAAGACGTCGCCGCCCAACGGCTTGACCACCTTGCCGAGTTCTTGCGCGTAGTCGGCGGGAGAGACCCCCGGCTCGACCTCGATGTGGAAGGCCTGCGGCTCCACCGTGGCGAAGCTGTCGAGATCCGCGTGGACCCGCGTACCGTCGTCCGAGGTGTCGAAGGCCTCGCCGACGATCCGCAGACGCACCGTCTCCTTCTCGAACGTCACCCGCACGGTGTCGCCGATCCTGGTGCCCGTCCTCTCCAGGAAGCGAGTGGGCACCACGACCTGGCCCCGCCCCGAGATCCAGTGCCCCGCGATCATCTCGTAGCTCCCGGGGCGGGAATCACCCTGGTAGAGGACGGCCCGGACGGTGCCGGAGATCCCGCGCACCGTGGCGTCGCCCGTCGCCACGCCGTAGTACGAGGCGGTGCCGGGCTGCGCCGCGACGGCGGCACGCACCGCCTCGGGATCGGCCGACGGCTGCTCCTGGTTCGGTCCCGAGGCGGCGGGCGCGCGCTCGGGGCCGGCCGCGGACTGCTTCGGCGCCTTCTGCACCCGGCCCGGCCCGGAGCCGGCGGCGGGGCCGCCACTGATGGCGGTGACATCGGCGCGGTTCTCGGGATCCTGCGCCCCGGCGACCGCGTCGAGGGACTGCGTCAGTCCCACCGCGAACGTCGCGGCCACGGTCCCGAAGGTCACCGCGAGCACCATCGCGATGGCACGCACGGGGTGCGCGAAGGGACTCGCGAGGCCGTACGTCACCGGCCTGGGCAGCGGGAGCCGCCCGGCCGCGCGGTGCGCCCACTGGCCGCGCGCGGAGCGCGGCGCCCTGCCGACGGCGATCGCCTCGACCGTACGCAGCCTCCCGGCCCGCAGCGCGGGCACCAGGGCCGCGATCCCGACCACGAGCAGCGCACAGGCCGGCACCACGACGTCCACCCACCAGGCCACCGAGAGCGACACCGTGCCGTACACGGACTCGGTGTCCTCCAGCAGCGGCACGGCCAGCAGGTTGCCCAGGACGACACCCAGCGCGATGCCCGCCCCGGCCGGGATCAACGCCTGGGCCACATAGGCCCGTACGACCTCGCGCGGGGTGAATCCAATGGCCTTGAGGATGCCGATGCGGCGCAGGCTCGTGCCGACCGAGCCGCTGATCACGCTGCCGACGATGATCACCGACATCACGATGCCGAGCACGCCGAACGCGAACAGGAACGGGATCGTCGCCGCCGCGCCCTGATCGGCCGCGCGTTTGGTGTCCAGCCACGACTGCGTACCGACCAGCGCCCCGGAGGGCAGGGCGGCGGCGAGCTTCTTCCGGTCGGCCGCGATCCGGGACTTCGTCCCCGCGGAGTCGAAGCGGTAGAGCATCTGGCTCGTGAGGCCGCTGTCCCCGGTCGCGAGCGACCTGGCCTGAGCGGGGGTCGCCCAGACGTCGGCGCTCCCGCCGGCGGACAGCGCGAAGCCGACGACGGTCAGCGTCCGCGCGTCCGCGGTGCCGGAACTCATCAGTGTCGAACCGAGCTTGAGGTCCGGGCCGGAGAACGAGGCGGACAGCACGATCTCGCCGGACTTCCGTGCCCACCGGCCCGACTTCAGGTCCAGTTCGTCCACGTCGCTCCGCGGACCGGACCGTCCGAGCAGCGTCAGCGCGGGCAGGTGTCCGCCGTCCCGGCCCACCGGGCTGATCGTCGTGGACGGGAAGGGTCCCGCGCTCGCCGTGACCCCGTCCAGGCGGCGGGTGCTCGCCAGTTGAGCCGCGCTCACCCGGTCCGGGTCGAACTCCGCGGTGATGTGCGCGCCGTGCTGCTGCCCGAAGGCACGGTCGAAGGGAGCGTTCGTGGCGACCATGAGGGACCCGGCGACCACGGCCGAGGCCACCGCCATCATCGTGGCCACGGCGATCACCAGCGTCTGGACGCGTCGTCTGCCGACCCCGGAGCGCACCACCCGCCCCAGCGCGCCGCTGCCGAGCCGGCTCATCGGACGGCCTCCGCCTGCGTGTCGACGGCGACGTGGCCGTCCACCAGATGGATCGTGCGGTGCGCGCACGCCCGGGCGAGCTCCAGGTCGTGCGTGACGAGGACGACGGTCTGCCCGCCGCGGTGCAGATCCACGAGCAGCTCCCGTACCTCCTGCCCCGACGCGGTGTCCAGCGCGCCGGTCGGCTCGTCGGCGAGCAGCAGGGCGGGCCGGTTCACCAAGGCCCGTGCCACCGCGACCCGTTGGCGTTCGCCGCCGGACAACCGCCCCGGGTAGGCGCGGGCGTGCTTCTGGATTCCCAGCACGTCCATCAGCTCCCCGGCACGGGATGCCGCCGCTCGCCGGGCGGTCCCGGTCAGCTGGGCGGGAAGCTGGATGTTGTCGGCGACGGTGAGGTCGTCGAGCAGATTGAAGAACTGGAAGACCATGCCGATGTGTTCGCGGCGGAACCGGGCCAGCGCGTGCTCGCTCAGCCGGTCGATGCGCTGCCCGGCCACCGTCACGGTGCCCTCGCTCGGCCGGTCCAGACCGGCGACGAGGTTGAGCAGCGTGGATTTGCCGCTGCCGGACGGACCCGTCACGGCGAGGGCCTCGCCCTGGGCCACGCGGAGGTCGACCGGTCCCAGCGCCGCGGCGTCGGCGCCGCCGTACCGCTTGGCCACGCCCTCCAGTTCGATCACCTGAGTCATGGGTGTGTCCGTCCTTCGTGGTCGAGGAGCCGCTGCCCGGTGCGGGCCCGGTGAACGTACGGGCGGACGCCGGCCGGGCGCGTCGGCCGCGGCACCGACATCGGGCCCTCCCCGCGGAGGACCCGGCCGAGGGGTCATCCCCGAGGAGTACTCCTGGCGGACCGGGGACCCGGCCGCGCAGGCGGACGCGGACCCGTGCAGCGGGGCCACACAATGTGCGGATGAAGACGGAGGACCCGTACGGGCGGCCGCGTGACGAGCCGTTGGCGGGCGCATGGCGAGAGCGGGCCGGTGACGTGCTGCGGCCGGGGACGTGGTGGGCGCACGTCCGCGACGCGATGCGGCCGGAGGGTGAGCCCGCCCCGCTGTCCCGGCGGGCGGTGCGCGTGGACGTGGTGCTGGCGGTCGTGCTGACGGTCGTCGCGCTGGTCGTGGCGGCGCGCTACCCCGGCGACGGGCCGGTACGGATCAGCTCCAGGGCCGTGTCCGAGAGCCGGGGCGCATTGAGGTACCCGGTGCGGCCTCCGGCCCCCGGCCCGGAGTCCCCTGGCCCGGTGGGCCCGTACGACCCACGGTCCTCCGCGCCCTGGGTCCTGGTCGTGCTGTCGGCGCTGCCGCTCGTGGCCAGGCGCAGGTATCCGCTGCTCGCGTTCGGGGTGGTCGCCGCCGCCGCACTGGCCATAGGTGACCGCGTCTCCTGGATCAACGTGCTGACCTGCAGTATCGGCGCGTACGGAGCCGTCGCGCACAGCCGCTACCGGACGCGGGCGATGGCCGCGCTGATCGTCGCCGCCGTGCTGGCGGGTGTCGCGTTCCGGGACTCGGACCCCGTGCTCCCCGGCTGGTCCAGCCCCGCCGTCGTGCTCCTGGTCGTCGGGGTGCTGGCCAGCCTCGTCCGCTTCGGGCGCCTGCGGCTGGAGGCCAGCCGGAAACGCTTCACGGACCTCCAGCAGGCCCAGGAGAAGGCCATGCGACGGGCCGTCGAGGAGGAGCGCGCCCGGATAGCCGCCGAACTGCACGACGTCGTCACCCACAATGTGAGCGTGATGGTCATTCAGGCGGGCGCGGCGCGCAAGGTGATGGACGCGGCCCCGGAGCGGTCCAAGGAAGCGCTGCTGGCGGTGGAGGCCGGCGGCCGCGCCGCCATGGCCGAACTCCGCCATGTGATGGGCCTGCTCGCCGGCCCGGACGCGGCTGCCGACAGCCCCGCCGACGGCCTGGAACCGCAGCCCGGCCTCGGACAGCTCGACGCCCTCGCCGAAAGGGTGCGGGCCGCCGGGACACCGGTGGGCCTGGCGGTGTCGCTGCCGCCCGGGCCGCTGCCGCCCGGGGTGGAACTCACGGCGTACCGCGTCGTCCAGGAGGCGCTCACCAACACGATCAAGCACGCGGGAGGCGCCGGTGCGTCGGTGGCGATCGGCTTCGCCGGCCCTTGGCTGGAGATCGAGGTGACCGACACGGGAGCCGTCCGGGACTCGCCTCCGGTGGACGGCAACGGCCGCGGACTGATCGGGCTGCGCGAGCGGCTCGCGGTCTACGGCGGCGAGCTCACCGCCGGGCCCACGCTCACCGGCGGATACCGGGTCACGGCCCGGGTCCCGTGGGAGTCGCTGTGAACGGTCCCGCCCTGCGCGCCGTCATCGCGGACGACCAGGCCCTGGTGCGTACGGGTTTCGGGATGATCCTCGCCGCCGACGGCATCGAGGTGACGGCCGAGGCGGCGGACGGGGCCGAGGCCGTCGACGCCGTCAGGCGCACCCGGCCCGATGTCGTCCTCATGGACATCCGGATGCCGCGGATGGACGGCATCGAGGCCACCCGGCGCATCCTCGGCGGCGGACCCGACGGCTCCGACGGCACCCGGGTCATCATCCTCACCACGTACGACCTCGACCACTACGTGTACGCGGCGCTCACCGCCGGAGCGAGCGGCTTCCTGCTCAAGGACGTCACCCCCGAGCACCTCGTGGCAGCCGTGCGCCTCGTGCGCTCCGGCGACGCGCTGCTCGCGCCCACGATCACCCGCAGACTGATCGAGCGCTTCGCGCACCGCCAGGAGTCCCCGCGGACCGGCCTCCACCGGGACCTGTCCGGGCTGACCCCGCGCGAACTGGAGGTGTTGCGCCTGCTGGCGACGGGCCTCAGCAACGCCGAACTCGCGGACCGCCTCTTCCTCAGCCCGACCACGGTCAAGACGCATGTCGGCCGCATCCTGTCGAAGCTCGACCTGAGAGACCGCGTACAGGCCGTCGTACTCGCCTACGAGAGTGGCCTGATCTCCCCGCAGGGCCCGCCCGGCACCGGCTGAGGGGCGGGGCCGGGACGCCTCGGTTCGTCGACCGGCGGGACGGGAGACCTCACGCCTGGGGGTCGGGTGACGGCTCCGGCTGGGCGGAGGGTTCGGTGGCGGTCGCCCAGAGTTCGTTGAACGTCCTCACCTCGCCGTCGATGCGACGGCCGTCCGCGTCGAGTCGGGTCTTCACGTTGCCCTCCTGCCGGTCCGGGTCGAACTCCAGACACAGCTCGCTGTCGAATATGACGACGTCTCGTGCGGCCGCTGCCCTGCGGTTCCGCCGCTCGGGAGATCCGGAGGAGGACAGGACGCGGAAACGCACGTCGATGCTGAAGCCGCGCTGCTCTTCGCAGAGTTTGAGGAACCGTGTCATGAACGCGGGATCGTTCCGCTCGGATTCCTTGATCATGAACAGCCGTCGGATGGTGACACTGCGGGCCCGCATCGCTTCTATCTGGGCGTCCAGGTACGGCTTCGCCGAGTCCGTGTCCCAGAAGGGCTGGTCGACGGAACTGCTCGTGGCGTCGATGGTGCGACGCGCGCACTCGGTGAGTCTGATGAGCCATTCGGTGTTGTCCCGGGGCCACTGGGCGGTCATCCCGGTCAGGTCGGTGACGACGAAGGCAAGACTCTCCGTCTCGGCCCGGGCGAATGCCTTCACGATCTCCGGTCCCTGCTGCCCGACCCGGCTCAGACTCTTGATCAGGCGTCTCGCGTCGCCGGCGCTCATGCCCGCCTGGTCCAGGTCGCGCAGGAGTCCGGCGGCCTCGCTGAGCTCGATGAAGTGTTCCTGGTGCTCTCGGCTGCGCTCCTGCTGCCCGGTCTCCATCTGCGCCAGCCGCTGCTCGAAGTCGACCATGTACTGGACGATGAGAGCGGATCCGCCGATGACGACGGACACCGCGATCTTCCACAGCTCGTCGCCGGACTGGTGCACCAGGTTGGTGAGCACATACGCGATGGTGCTGACGACGACGGTGACCAGCGTCTTGAGCACAATGGGCGCTATCCGCACCCCGCCCGCCACCGGCCCCGGCGTCCCCGATGCTCCGTGCATTGTCGTCTCCCCCGCCAGATGTCTCCCAGGATGCTGCCCGATCAGCGCGAGGTCGGCACCTCCTCACGCAACCGGATTGCGTGGAGCGCGAGTTGGTCCCGGACGCGTTGTGTCAGCGTGTTCCACTGTCGGCTGAGGCCCGGGGTCTTCTCCAACTGGTCCCAGACACTGTGCAGGGCGGGGTCCAGGCGGGCCCTGGGCATCCACAGATGCAGCAGGTGGTCGACGAGCGGGCGCAGCACTTTCAGAACGCTCCGGCTGTCCGTGGTGCTGACTCTCAGGCCGTCGAGTCTGTCCGCGACGGTCGTGAGCAGCCAGTCGTGCAGGGCCAGGTCCTCGCAGAGTCCGGCCGCCGCGATGAGCGGGGTACTGCCCGGCAGGCGGAGTTCGAGGGTGCGCAGGCGTTCGTCGGCCATGGTGAACAGTGCGGACGGTTCCTCGTCGGCGGCGGCCGTCGTCACCGTCCAGCGCAGTGTGGTGTCGGCGGCGCGGAGCGGGGCGTCGTGGTCGAGGATCCGGTGCTGGGAGATCCTGGCCAGCATGCTTTCGGCGATCGATCCGACATCGAGCAGGCCTGGCTGAGGGTTGCCGAGAAGGCCCTGGGCGACCGGCTTCTCGGCCAGTCCTCCGATGGGGATCAGGGATCCGGGCCGGGCCAGGTAGTAGCCCCAGGGCTGTCGGCGGTCGGTTCCGGAGGCGGGGAGCGAGAAGGAGGCTGTGGACTGGAGGACCCGGCCCTCGATGAGCAGGGCGCGGGTGGTCACGGTGCCCACGGCACGCACGCGGGCGCCGGTGGAGGCGGGCAGAGCGCAGTCGACGCCGGTGAGGATGTCCGGGGAGACGGCGAGACGGTTCGGCCGCCGGGAGATCCTGACCCGTTCGTCGGCGCGCAGGTGCAGCAGACGCGTGGCCGCTCGCTCGTCCAAGGCGTTGCCGGCGGGCAGCATGCAGGTGCGTACCTCGCCGCAGGCGATGGCGGGGGGTGTGTGCGTGGCGAGGTGAGTCATCACAGTCCTGGTGGAAAGACGTAGGACGTGCGGTCGGCGACATCCGCGGGCACGGTGAAACTCTCGCGATTGGAGCGCTGGTTCACCTGCTCCTGCACCTGGGCCTCGATGTGGACCTGTTCGAGGATGACGCGTACGGCGTGTTCGACGGGCATGAACCGGGTGGGCAGCACGCTGCAGGTGAGGTAGGCGGTGAAGGGCTGGGCCCGCGGGTTCAGCCTTACGACAGACGGCAGTTCGTCCCAGTCCTCGGGGAACTCCCTGTCGTCCCAGGGGGTCGGCGCGAGCACCGCGCGGCCGTTGTCGCGCAGGAGCCCCAACCGGACCAACTGCCAGACAGCGGCCAGGAAGGCGCAGGACCAGGTGCGCCGCTCGTCCGAGTCGCTCCACAACTCGACGTCCATGAAGACGGAGTGACCGCGTGCGCCGGTCTCCGACGGTGGCTGCCAGACCGCGCCGGCGGAGTCCAGGGCCGCTGAGGTGCGCTGGGTCGGGGCGCGCCGGCCGTTGCTGAGCCAGCCGATGCGGCTGACGGGCGGCCGGAACCCGCTGCTGCCGGGCGGCGGGGACTCCACGAGCCGTTGCAGAACGGACTCGGCCGGGTGGACCTCCGCACGATCGGTGCCGGCTGTGACCGCGCAACCGGACTCGCGGGCAAGGTAGTCGATCGTCAGTCCGGCCTCGGCGGCGGCGGCCAGGAGCGGGGGGATCAGCTCGGCCGGTGTGGACAGCCGGGAGAAGTAGTCGTCGATCAGGAAGCAGGTACTCACGCGCGGTCTGCCGCCCGCGAGCCGGGTGCCGACGCCGACGCGGGCGGCGTCCGCCCACGGCCTTGCCGTCGCGAAGTGCCGACGAAGGCGGTCGCCCCCCTCGGTGAAGTCCTCCATGTACAAGTGCCCCAGTTCCAGGGACACATGGGAGAACGGCACGGACTCCGTGCGGGGTTCGGCGCTGGTCTCCCGGAAGACCGAGCTGGGTTGGTTCACAGCTCCCCCCAGTACCTCTCGTCGTTCAGTCGCCGAGCCAGGTCACCCATGGCCTGCAGGGTCTCGTTGGCGGCGATCCTGCGGTCGTGTACGTCCGCGTCGGTGATGAGACGCTCCTGCCACTGGAGGACGGGTTCCAGCGGAATCGATGCCAGTACCCGGCTCTCGCCGATGCCCCGGTCGGCGGCGAGTTCCTCGAGTGCCCGGTCGCACTGCCGCATCCACGCGTATTGGGCGGGGGTCACCTGGGCCCACAGGGGTGACTCCAGGTCGGGTACGGCGGCTCGGACGAAGCGGATGGAGCCGCTGAGTGTGTCGGGCCGGTGACCTCTGGCCGCACCGGCCTGCACGATGCCTTGCCTGCCGAAGGTGAGTTCGGCGGCGGCTCTCACATGCTGGTGGGTCCAGCGGTGGAAGACGAGCCAGCGCTGCTTCAGCTTGTCGAGCCCACCGCGGGGCGCGGTGGCCGCGAGGACCAGGTCCATCGCGTAACTGCGCCCGGCGCTGAGGTCCACGACGATCATGTCGAATTCTCGGTTGAGGCTCAGTACGAGGTCGACGCATCGGTGGAGTTGGTCCTCCCCGGTGACGAACTCCCCTCCGGAGCGGTCGCCCGGGAACAGGACGAGCCGGCCGGATCCGCTAGGCCGGTCGCGCAGGTCGGGGTGTTCCGTGCGCGCCCAGACGTCGACGCGGTGCGGTTCGCCGGTCGTGCCTTGGAGATAGGAGTGCAGACCGGTTCCCTGGACCTCCAGGTCCGTGGTGGGCAGGTCGAACACGGCGGACGCGGTGGGGGATCCGAAGTCGAAGTCCAGGAAGCAGACGTCCGCTCCGTCCAGGGCGTGACGGTAAGCCAGATTGGCGCTGGTGACGGAGCGGCCGGTCCCTCCCTTGTCCGAGGCGGCGAGCACGAGCACGGTCACACCTCCCGGTCCGCGGCGCGGGCGAGGGTGTCGAGCCGCACGAGGACGTCGAGCGCCAGCGCGAGGGCGGTTCCGGGCCGGCGTTCGATCAGTTCCCGGGCGCGCCGGAGGTCCGCTTCGATGCCCTTGGTCCATTCTCCCTGCTGGGTCCTGGAGGGCGGTGCCGGGTGATCCTTCTGTTCCCTGCCCAGCAGATGGGCGGCTTCGCTGATCGCCTCCCTCGCCGTGGCGGACAGTGCGAGGCTCGGGATCGGCGGACGGTCGAAGAGACCGTGCGCGGCGACCATGCATTCGGTGACGCGCTCGGTGACGCTCCAGGACGGCGTCGTCGTGGGAGCCGGTGACTCGGGGTGGACGGACCGCACGTCGTCCCACAGTCCGGCGCCCTCGCCTTCGGGGACACGGCGCCGCCACACATGGTCAAGGACGCTCTCGGCCAGTTGGAGCAGACGCTCCTCGGACTCGACGTTGCCTGCCAGGGAGCAGAGTTGGACGGCCCGCTTGAGCAACTGGGTGGAGAAGTCGTTCATCACCCAGGCCATGGTCGGGCCGAGTTCGTCACTGCCCAGCAGTGGCATCGTGATCCCGGGGCTGTGCAGCGCGACGGCCGGGTCGTCACGAATGGTGCGCCCGGTGATCCGGCCGCGTTCGGCGAGGCGTTCCATGACGGTGACGATGCGGGTGAGGTCGTGGTCGGTCGTTCTTCGGCGCATCAGGTCGTGGACCAGGATGGAGACGACCGTGAGGGAGAAGTACTCCGATTCCAGCCGCTGCAGCGTGGTGCGCCAGGGGATCTCCTCCAGAGGCCAGGCGTCGTCGTCGAAGCGGGCGATGGTCGACCAGTACTGCTGGGTGATCTCGAAGCGCAGCCTCAGGGCCGAGGCCAGTTGCTGCTGTTCGGCGTCGAGCAGGCCGAGGGTGAGGGTGCGCTCGGAAAGGAGGTCGATGATGCCGTCGAGGGCGACGACGGTGAAGTGGAGGTACGGCACGGGGTGAGCGACGCCCCCGGGCTGCGCGCCGCGACGGGTCCGCGACTCCGTGTGGATCTCGGGGGCGTCCTTGACCACGCCCCACGCCCAGCCGCACTCGAACAGGCGGTTCTCGTTGCGGAGTTCGTCGCGGACGTCGTAGGGCAGCCCCAGAGTGAGGCTCTCGGTGATCAGCGCGCGCAGCGGCTTGAACCGGCGCTGGAATCGCTGCATGACCTGCCGGTCGGACAGACGGCCTCCGCCGAGCAGGCCCGCGAGCGCCTGCCCTTGACCGGACGAGATCTCGACGACGTCGACGGTGAAGGAGCGCAGCAGGCCCACGATCGCGGCGGTCAGCCGCTCGCTCGTGTCTTCCCAGAGCTGGTCGATGCGGGCCCGGGCGGACGTGCGAGCGGTCGACCGGTACACCTTGAGGAACCCGAGGGTGGCCAGGCAAAGGCTCACGGACATGGAATAGGAGTCGACCACATCGAGTTCTCTCTGCTCCTCGGAGAGTTCCCGCTCGGGGTCGACGGAGGCGAAGTAGTGGCCACCGGCGAAGGTGGGGGCTTCACCGTCGTGGTGCTTCTTCATGAACTCACCCAGGATCTCGATGAGTCGCAGCGGAATGTCGGTGGAGTCTCCCGCGTTGCGCAGAGCCTCTCTCACATCCCTCTGGGTGGTGTCCGGGTCGTCCAGGCGGAATGCCGGGATCTCCGTCGCGGGGTACAGAAGGCAGAGCAGTCGTTCCGCGTCGGCGACACTGCTGAGACCACCCCGTTCACCCCAGGACCACGCTCCTTGCTCGAAAGAGTGACGGGCCAATGCCCGCCACATATCCAGCAGGTGCTGACGCGGCTTGATCCGCATTCCGTGCTCCCCCTCACCGGCCCTCTCGCCCGGCCGCGGATTCCTGAATGGCCCCTCGGAAGCCGCCCGCTCACCGGAATCCGCACGCGAGGATCATGGACGTATAGCCGGGCCGCACCTCCCCCGGACCGCCGATCCGGTGGGTCTGCACGTGCTCGGTGCGGCGCTCTATGCTGGCGCTGATTTCGGCCTGCTTCACCTCGCACGAGGGAAACCAGGTGTCCCCCACCTGATATCCCTCGGAATTCTCCATGAAGGCAGCCGCGAAGGGCGCTCCCGGAACAAGGGACTCCAGGAAGTGTTCGACAGCGCAATGGAATTCATCGGGGGAGGTGGAGATGGACTCGGCGACGAAGAACATGGTCCCCACCTGCCACTTCTCTCCTCGCTCGGCGGGCTTCAGGACATCGCCCTGCTCGACCCGCGCCACATCGCCCAGTCGCTGCCAGGGGCCACCCGGCATCGACGCGTAGGCGTCGTCCAGGCACAACTTGCGCCAGAAGTCGTCCCAACTTCCGTCGTGCCGGGCGAGTTGCTGCCGCAGATAGCGGAGGTTGGGCTTCGCCTTGTCCAGCAAGGTGATCTCGTCGCACCAGGGCAGCATCGAGAGGGCCGGATAGAGATTGGCTCCCGCCCCCACGTCGATACCCCGGACCGGCCGAGCGGGAGCCTTACGGAAATGATCACTGAAGTGAGCGCGAACGATCGACATGATCGTCTCGTCCACGGACAGCACCGTGCGGTAGTTGTTCTGGACGTAGAGTGCGGGGTCGAAGGCGTCCCACGGCGCGTCCGCGTTCAACTGCGCCTGTTTTCCGGGTGATCCCAAAGGCATGCTCCACGGTATCAACAGAGCCGATCCACGACTTCCCCTCCTTCTGAATCCCTGCCGACAAAGGAGGCATGAGGGGCGCACGGTCGCATGCGGCACCCGACACCGGATCCGAGGACTTGAACGGGCCGAGCGGCAGGGCGATTCTGGTTCGATGCGAGCACTTCACCCTTGGTTCGTCCGGGTCAGCAAGGCCAGCGATCGAGACATGTCCGATCTACTGCGTCTGGATCACGAAGTCTTTCCCGCCGATCCGTTTCCCTTCTCCCTGATGCGTCAGTTCATGGACATGTACCCGGACCATCTGCTCGTAGTGGAAGACGACGACGGCCGCGTCTGCGGCTACGTCCTGGCCACGCCACCGCACAACGGGCAAAGCTGGATCGTCAGCCTGGGAGTCTCACCCGGCATGCGAGGCAAGGGAGTGGCTCGGCAACTGATGCTGGAAACCCTCAAGAAACTCCGCACCGCGGACGCGGAGACCGTCCTCCTCTGGGTGGAGCCGGCCAACGACCCGGCCATAGCGCTCTACCTGTCCCTGGGCTTCGCGCGCGACCCCTCGGGCCCCCGCCCGGACCACTTCGGCCCCGGCGCCCATCGCCTCCTCATGACACTCGACATGTGACCTCTCACCCGCCCTGTTCAAGGTGTGCCCGCCGGCGTGGGGAGGCGTACCTCCGCCCATACGGTCTTGCCGGGGGCGACCGGGCACGGGGTGACTCCCCAGTCGTCGGCGAGGGCGTCGACGAGGAGGAGGCCGCGCCCGGATGCCTCGTCCGGGTACGGCGCCGCCGGGACCGGCAGTCTCTCGGCCCGTGTGTCGGTGACCTCGACCCGTAGGACGCCGTCGGTCCCGGCGAGCCGGAGGTGGAAGTCGCGGCCGGGAACATGGCCGTGCCGGACGGCGTTCGCGGTGAGTTCGGCCGTGATCAGGGTGACGGTCTCGTTGGCCGATGACGTGTACGGGTGACCCCACTCGTTCAGCCGGTGCGAGATGAGACGACGGGCGAGTCGTGCGCCGCGTGGGGTCGATGTGAACCGCATCGCGAACTCCCGTACGACCACCGTGCGTTGCGGCATATGCCTGTGTGGGGGAATTTCCGGCTTCATGGGGAGAACGGTCGCGGCCCGTGCGTAGCTTTGAACAGGCATGACGCGCGGACCGGCACCCGTTGTACGTGACGGCTGCTCGGTTGTACGCGGAGTGAGGCGTGACCGGCCTCCCCCGCGGCGCGTTGGCCGCGGGAGCGGTTCCATCGGCGGTACGTACGGGAGGTGCCGGGCGTGGAGGAGCAGCGGGCGGAGAGTGAGTACGAGTCCGGGGCGGGCATCCTGCACGTGTTCGGACGGCAGTTGAAGCTGTTCCGGGAGCGGGCGGGACTCGACCGGACGGAACTGGGGGCGCGGACGGGGTACTCGGCGTCGACGATCGCCTCCTTCGAGCAGGGGAGGCGAATCCCGCCGCCCAAGTTCATCGACCGGGCCGATGAAGTACTGGACGCGGGCGGGGTGTTGGGCGCGGGCAAGGAGGAGGTGGCTCGGGCGCAGTATCCGGCCTTCTTCCGGGATGCGGCGCGACTGGAAGCAGAAGCGGTTGAGCTGCACGTCTACGCGAATCAGGCAGTACCAGGTCTCTTGCAGACCGATGAGTACGCACGGGCCGTATTCACCATGCGGCGCCCGTTGCTGGACGATGAGATCGTCGAGCAGCGGGTCGCAGCGCGCTTGGCCCGACAGGGGATCTTCTCTCGGATGCCGCTGCCCACGATCAGCTTCGTGATCGAAGAGTCGGTTCTACGACGTCCACTGGGCGGTTGGCCCGTAATGCGCGGCCAGTTGGAGCAGATGCTGCTCCACGGCCATCGGCGTAACGTCAGAGTCCAGGTGATGCCCACGGAGCGCGAGGACCATGCGGGACTTGCAGGTCCGTTCACCTTGATCGAGACCTTGGAAGGGCGGAGGATCGCCTATGCAGAGGTGCACAAGGACAGCCGCCTCTACACGGAGCGGAAGTCGGTCCGAGAACTCGAAGAGCAGTACGGGATTCTGCGCGCCGAGGCACTCACTCCGCGCGAATCGCTGGCCTTCGTTGAGAAGTTGCTAGGGGAGAGATGAGCGTCGTAGACCCGGTTGGGATCGTGCCCGAGTCGGCCTGGAGCAAGAGCAGCTACAGCAGCGGCGAAGGGGGCGAGTGCCTCGAAGTAGCCCCCTGGATGGGCAACACACTCGTACGCGACTCGAAAAACACGGCCGGACCCATAGTGAGCCTCGGCAACAACGCCTGGACCGACTTCGTCGGCTTCGCGGCCGGGCACGCCGGCTGAGGCGAAAGCACGACCTTCTCGCACCCTGCGACCGTCCACGATCGGTTCCGGGGCGCGAAGAGGCAGGAAGGGGCAGGAAGGGGCAGGCCAGGGGGCCTTCCATCGACCTCGCCCTCGCCTTCCCCCGCCAGAAACCCAGGTGTCCGACCTGCGGAGTCGGTATGACTTCGCCCGTCAATGAGACGCGACCACGCGAAGCTCCATCTCGTGTCTCGCCTCACTCCGCAGGGTCGCCTCCAGATGGTGCAACTCGGTGACGAGCCGGTCTTCGTGACCGAGCGCACGGCCGGCCAGGCCGATCAACGAGTCGTCCCCATGAGGGGAAGACCACTCGAAGAGAAGGTCGCAAACGGCGTCGCTGCTCTCGTCCGGATCCGGCGCCGCACGCAGACCGACCCATCGACGGTCCAGCCAGTGACTCAGGAGGACGGTGAATGTCTCGATGCAGTGCCGCTTCCTGTCGGGGCCCTCGTCGGAACCCAATTGCGCGACCAGCTCCGCGTACAGCTCCGGTATACCGAGTCCCAGCACGCGTGTGCCCGCATACGCCCAGTAGTCCGAGCCCGGCCCGCCGCCGTAAGCCTGCCAGCGCGGGTTCCACAACAGTCGGGCGAATTCGGCGCGCGCGGCATCGCCATGCAGAGCGATGCCAAGGATCAGGCCACCGTTGCAGTCCGTGGATGCGCCGCCCTCGCCCCACTCGACGAGCTTTCCCAACCATGATGGGTCACCCGTCTTCGCGGCAAGGATCGGCAGGAACTCTGGGAACACGTTGGAGCCGATGTGCCGCTCCAGTGCCTCCGCGATCTCGGTCCGCAGTCCCTGACACGACAGGTGCAGCAATCCCAGGCACGCATCCATCGCCTCGTGGTGATCGTGGTGAGGACCGTCGACGTACTCCCACAGCATCCGCTCGGCCGACTCGCACCCCAGGTAACCGACGGCGTGCAGCACACCGGTCGGCACACCTTCGCGCAGCCTGCCCGCCTCGACGCTCGCTTCCAGCAGGCGTTCGGCCACACCGATGTCTCCGTGCCGGGCGAATACCGGAACCAGCTTCTCGCGCGCTCCGGGATCATCGAGGAACACCGGGAGAAGCGCCTCGACGTCGGATCGGGACCCGTACCGCAGCACCACGTCCACGACCATCGACTCCCACCGCCAGGTCACCGTCTTCGGATCACTGACGTACCTGTCGAGCAACTCCCGCGTCGCCCACGAAATCGCCACCCCGACTACCACCTCTGTCTAGACAACGCCGTTCATCATGGCCGAGGACCCGGCTCAGGGCCACGGAGTTCCGACGCACCTCTCCGGCCCCTCGCCGCCGGGCGCGGGCGTGGGCGGTCACGACTGCGGCCATCCTGCGCGCGGCAGCATGCCGGGACCCGTGCCGAAAGCGGGCCGCCCACCGATTGAAACCGTTCAATCCTCAAGCGAACGAACCGGCCGGATCCCCGTGATGACACGGATCAGCAGCGCCGAATTCCGGAAATCGCCTGCACACTCATTGACCCTCACCCCTCACACCCCTACGTTCACCGCTGGGAAGTTGATTTGAATCGATTCACAACTCCTAAGTGAGGGGCCGCAGTTGATCAGCAGGAGGAACATTCTCGCGGGCGCGGCGGGTGCCGTCGCCGCGACGGCCGCCGGAGCGGGACCGGCCGCGGCCGCACCCACGTCGGCACCGGCGTCCGCGCCAGCCGGGTCGCGCGCCCGGCGCGGAGCTCCGCGCATCACCGCTCCGACCGTCGAGTACGTCCAGCACCCCTTGGGGCTCGACGCGCAACACCCCCGGCTGAGCTGGCCGTTGGTCTCGGACAAGCCCGGGACGCTCCAGAGCGCCTACCAACTCCGCGTCGCCTCCAGCGCGTCGAGGCTGTCCCGTCCGGACGTCTGGGACAGCGGGAAGGTGACGTCCGATCAGTCCGTCCTCGTCCCGTACGCCGGTCCTCAACTCACCCCGCGGACCCGCTACTTCTGGTCCGTACGGGTCTGGGACACCGATGGCGCGGCCTCCGGCTGGAGCGCGCCGTCCTGGTGGGAGACCGGACTCATGGACGCGCGGTGGTCCGCGGACTGGGTCTCCGCTCCCACCGTCCTCACGGACGCACCCTCCCTCGAAGGCAGCAACTGGATCTGGTTCCCCGAAGGAGATCCGGCGAGCAGCGCTCCGGCGGAAACGCGATGGTTCCGGCGGGTGGTCGATGTCCCCGACGGTGTCACGGCGGCGAAGATCGCCATCACCGTTGACAACGTTTTCTCCCTGTCCGTGAACGGCGCCGAAGTGGCCCGCACCGATCTGGCGACGGACCACGACGGCTGGCGCCGTCCCGCCGTCGTCGACGTCCTCGGGCGGCTGCGCCCCGGCCGGAACGTCCTCGCGGTCGCGGCGACCAACGCGACGGTGGGGCCCGCCGGTCTGATCGCCGTTCTCACCCTGAGCACGGCGTCCGGCGAGCAGCGGATCGCCACCGACACCTCCTGGAGGACGACGGACGCGGAGCCCGCGGGCGACTGGCGCGGGGACGGCTTCGACGACAGCGGCTGGTCTGCGGCGAAGGTGGCCGCCGCGTGGGGGTCGGGCCCCTGGGGCAGGGTCGTCCCGGCGTCGTTCGCCGCCAACCAGTTGCGGCACGAGTTCACGCTCCCCCGCAAGAGGGTGGCCCGCGCCCGCCTGTACGCCACGGCCCTCGGCCTGTACGAGGCCCACCTCAACGGCCGCCGGGTGGGCCGCGATCAGCTCGCCCCCGGCTGGACCGACTACCGCGAACGCGTCCAGTACCAGACGTACGACGTCACCTCCCTCCTGCGGCCCGGCGCCAACGCCATCGGCGCGTATGTGGCGCCGGGCTGGTACGCGGGCGACGTCGGCATGTTCGGGCCTCACCAGTACGGTGAACGCCCCGCGCTGCTGGCGCAGTTGGAGGTCGAGTACGCCGACGGGACGAGTGAGCGCGTCACTTCGGGTACGGACTGGCGGGCCGCGGCGGGGCCGATCGTCGCGGCCGACCTGCTGGGCGGCGAGACGTACGACGCGCGGATGGAGACCGCCGGCTGGACCTCACCCGGTTTCGACGACCGGGCCTGGCTCGCTGCCCGCGCCGCGGGCGATGCCGTTCCCCCTCAGATCGTCGCGCAGGTCGACGGCCCGGTACGCGTGGCCGGTGAACGGCCGGCCGAGAAGGTGACCGAACCCGCGCCGGGCGTCTTCGTCTTCGACCTGGGCCAGAACATGGTCGGCTCGGTCCGGCTGCGCGTCTCGGGCGACGCCGGGACGACCGTGCGGATGCGCCATGCCGAGGTCCTCAACCCGGACGGCACCCTCTACACCGCGAACCTGCGCTCGGCCGCGGCGACCGACACGTACACCCTCAAGGGAGGCGGCGAGGAGACGTACGAGCCGCGCTTCACCTTCCACGGATTCCGCTATGTCGAACTCACCGGGTTCCCCGGCACTCCCTCCGCGCGGGCCGTGACCGGTCGCGTGATGCATACCTCGGCGCCGTTCACCCTTGAGTTCGAGACCGACGTCCCGATGCTCAACCAGCTTCACAGCAACATCACTTGGGGGCAGCGGGGCAACTTCCTCTCCGTCCCGACGGACACGCCCGCGCGCGACGAGCGGCTGGGCTGGACCGGCGACATCAACGTCTTCGCGCCCACGGCCGCGTACACGATGGAGTCGGCCCGGTTCCTGGCCAAGTGGCTCGTGGACCTGCGTGACGGCCAGACCGCGGAGGGCGCGTTCACGGACGTGGCCCCGATGGTCGGTACGGTCGGCAACGGCGTCGCGGGCTGGGGCGACGCGGGTGTCACGGTCCCCTGGTCGCTGTACCAGGCCTACGGGGACCGGCAGGTCCTGGCCGATGCCTGGTCGTCCGTCCAGGCCTGGCTGACCTACCTGGAGCGTCACAGCAACGGCCTGCTGCGGCCGGCGGACGGATACGGGGACTGGCTGAACGTCTCGGACGAGACGCCCAAGGACGTCATCGCCACCGCGTACTTCGCGCACAGCGCCGACCTCGCGGCCCGGATGGCCACCGCGCTCGGCAAGGACCCCGCGCCCCACACCGCCCTGTTCGAGCGCATTCGGGAAGCGTTCCAGAACGCCTACGTCGGCGCCGACGGGAAGGTGAAGGGCGACACACAGACGGCGTACGTTCTCGCCCTGTCGATGAACCTGCTGCCGGACGCCCTGCGCACGGCGGCGGCCGGCCGTCTCGTCGAACTGATCCGCGCGAAGGACTGGCACCTGTCGACGGGCTTCCTCGGCACGCCCCGGCTGCTGCCCGTCCTCACGGACACCGGGCACACCGACGTCGCCTACCGGCTGCTCCAGCAGCGCTCCTTCCCGAGCTGGGGCTACCAGATCGACAAGGGCTCCACGACGATGTGGGAACGCTGGGACTCCATCCGGCCCGACGGCAGCTTCCAGACCCCGGACATGAACTCCTTCAACCACTACGCGTACGGCTCGGTGGGCGAGTGGATGTACGCCAACATCGCCGGCATCTCACCGGGCCGGCCCGGCTACCGGGAGATCGTCGTCCGCCCCCGGCCGGGCGGCGACGTCACCTCCGCCCGCGCCACTTTCACCTCCGTGTACGGCGAGGTGTCCACGCGGTGGCACCAGCGCTCCGGCGGCTTCGACCTCACCTGCGCCGTGCCCGCCAACACCACGGCCGAGGTGTGGATCCCCGCGACCGGACCGGACGCGGTCTCCCACACCCGCGCGACCTTCCTGCGTACGGAGGACGGCTGCGCGGTGTACCGGGTCGGTTCCGGCAGTCACCGGTTCACCACCTGACCGAGGGCCCGAAGGGGAACCAGGACCGAGCGTCCCGAAAGGGAACATGAGTGGACGCCCGCCGGTGTGCGGCGGGCGTCCACTTGGCTGTTCCACCCCGCGCCTACGGCGTCGCGTCCACCGTGACCGCAATGTCAGCGACCGGGACCTCCGCGACCGGGATCTCCGCCGCGTCCTCCCGCCCGGTCCTGAACTGTGTCCGGTACAGCTCCGCGTAGCGCCCGTCCGCCGCGAGCAGGTCCTCGTGGGTGCCCCGCTCGACGATCCGGCCCGCCTCGACGACGAGGATCATGTCCGCGGCCCGCACCGTCGACAGCCGGTGCGCGATCACGACGGCGGTGCGACCCGCCAGTGCCTCGGTGAGTGCCTCCTGGACGGCCGCCTCCGAGGTGTTGTCGAGGTGGGCGGTGGCCTCGTCGAGGATGACGACGCGCTGGCGGGCGAGCAGCAGCCGGGCGATGGTCATGCGCTGGCGCTCGCCGCCGGAGAGCCGGTAGCCGCGCTCGCCGACCACGGTGTCGAGGCCGTCGGGCAGGGACCGTACGAGCTCGTCGAGGCGGGCGCGGCGCAGCACGTCCCACAGCTCGTCCTCGCTCGCGCCCGGCCGGGCGAGGAGCAGGTTCTCGCGGACCGATTCGTGGAAGAGGTGCCCGTCCTGCGTGACCATGCCGAGGGTCGCGCGCATCGACGCGGCGCTGAGCTCGCGGACGTCGACCCCGCCGATGCGCACGGCGCCCCCGTCGGTGTCGTACAGGCGCGGCAGCAGTTGCGCGATGGTCGACTTGCCGGCGCCGGAGGAGCCGACGAGCGCGACGGTCTGGCCGGGTTCGGCGCGGAAGGAGATGCCGTGCAGGACCTCGGCACCGCCCCGGGTGTCGAGGGCGGCGACCTCCTCCAGGGAGGCGAGGGAGACCTTGTCGGCGGAGGGGTAGGCGAAGCGGACGTCGTCGAACTCGACGGCGGCGGGTCCGTCCGGGACCGCGCGGGCGTCGGGCTTCTCCTCGATGAGCGGCTTCAGGTCGAGCACCTCGAAGACGCGCTCGAAGCTGACCAGGGCGCTCATCACCTCGACGCGCGCCCCGGCGAGCGAGGTGAGGGGGGCGTACAGGCGGGTGAGCAGCAGCGCCAGTGACACGACGGCGCCGGGTTGCAGCGTGCCCTCCAGCGCGAACCAGCCGCCGAGCCCGTAGACGAGGGCGAGCGCCAGGGCCGACACCAGCGTCAGCGCGGTGATGAAGGCGGACTGCGCCATCGCCGTACGCACCCCGATGTCCCGCACCCGCGACGCGCGCTCAGCGAACTCGGCGGACTCCTCCCCGGGCCGCCCGAAGAGCTTGACGAGGGTGGCGCCGGGCGCGGAGAAGCGCTCGGTCATCCGCGTGCCCATGGAGGCGTTGAGGTCCGCGGCCTCCCGCTGGAGCTTGGCCATCCGGCTGCCCATCCGTCGGGCGGGGAGCACGAACACCGGCAGCAGGGCCAGCGCGAGCAGGGTGATCTGCCAGGACAGGGTGAGCATGACGACCAGGGTGAGCAGCAGCGTCACGACGTTGCTGACGACTCCGGACAGGGTGTTGCTGAAGGCGCGCTGGGCGCCGATGACGTCGTTGTTGAGTCGACTGACGAGCGCGCCCGTACGTGTACGTGTGAAGAACGCGACCGGCATGCGCTGCACATGATCGAAGACAGCCGTCCGCAGATCGAGGATGAGTCCCTCGCCGAGCGTCGACGAAAGCCAGCGGCCCAGTATCCCGAAGGCCGCCTCGGCGAGCGCGATGACGGCGATGAGCACGGCAAGACGGATGACGGTGCTCTCGTCCCCGTGGGTCACGATGGCGTCCACGACGCGCCCCGCGAGCACCGGCGTCGCGACGGCCAGCAGCGCGGTCACCACACTGAGGAGGACGAACTGCGCGATACGACGGCGGTGCGGGCTTGCGAAGGCGGCGATGCGGCGCAGCGTCGCGGGGTCGAAGGGACGACGCTCCTGTTGGGCGTTCATGACACTGTGCAGCTGTGTCCAGGCTGTGGTCTCCATGCTCATGGGAGAGACAGTAGGACCTCAAGCTTTGTTGAGGTCAACGCCTCCGGTCGGGAACATACGCGCGGAGGGCCCCGCGTAGGCACCGTGGTCGGCATCGGGACGGGCATCGGGATCGACATCGAGGTGAATACCAGGGTCAACACCGGGCACCCGAGGGCCACCCCTCCCGCAGCTTGCCCGGCGTGTCAGCCGCAGTCTCCGCGCCCGCAACCTCACGTTGGTGCGGTGTGGAAAACCTCTCCCGATGTGACAGCCGTACGACTTCCCCGGGCACTGCCCCGGCTCCCCCGCCGCCTCACCCTGAGGCCTGCCGCCCGGCCGGTCCTGTGCCTGCTCCCGCTGGCCCTGGTCCTGGTGGTGGCCGTGCGCCACCGGTCCGTGCTCATGGAGGGCTTCGGCCATCTGAAGTCGGCCGAGTGGCCCTGGCTCGTGGCCGCGGCCGCCGCGACCTGTCTGACCTGGGTCGCCGCGGCCGTGACCCGCCAGGGCGCGGTCATGGAACGGCTGCCTGCGCGCCGGCTCCTCGCCACGCAGTTCGCCGCGGGCGCGGCGAACCATCTGCTGCCGACGGGGCTCGGCGCCGGGGCGGTCAATCTGCGGTTCATGACCGTGTGCGGAGTGCCACTGGCCCGCTCGTCGGCCGCGCTCGCGCTGTATCTGCTCGCCGAGTCGGTCACCCGGCTGAGCCTCCTCATCGGTCTGCTGATCGCGTTCCCCGGAGCGCTGCGGCTCGGCGGTCTGCTGCCGGACGGGACGGCCGGCCCGCTGCTGCTCGGCATCGGAGCGGCCGTGTGCGCCGCGGTGGCGGCGCTCGCTCTCGTACGGCGGCTGCGCGCGGCCGTCTTCTCCTTCCTGCGCACCGCGTTCGGCGAGGCCCGCTCGGTGCACACCCGTCCGTCCCGGGCCTTCGCCCTGTGGGGCGGCTCGCTCGCCTTCCCGCTGCTCCAGGCGGCCGGACTGGCCGCGGTGGGGCGTGCGCTGGGGCTCCCGGTGTCGCCCACGCACATGATGATCGCCTATTTGGCGGCGACGGTGGCGGTCGCGATGGTGCCGACGCCCGGCGGTCTCGGTTCGGTGGAGGCGGCGCTGATCCTGGCGCTGGTCGCCGCGGGCGGCCCGGTGGCGGTGGCGACCGCGGTGGTGCTGGCGTACCGGATCATCACCGTGTGGCTGCCGCTCCTCCCTGGGGCGCTGACGCTGGGGGCGCTGGTCCGCTACAAGGTGATCTGAGCCGAAGGTGATCCGAGCCGCCGCCCGGCCCGTTCCCGTGCGGCCGGTCTGCTCAACCCCGGGAGCCGGGTGTCAGAGGCCGAGCCCGTCGGCCCCCGGTCGCACGATCTGCTCAACCCGGGTTCCGGACACCGGAGGCCGAGCCCGTCGGCTCCGAGTCGCACGAACTGCTCAACCCGGGATCCGGGTGTCAGAGGCCGAGCCCGTCGGCTCCGAGTCGCACGAACTGCTCAACCCGGGATCCGGACACCAGAGGCCGAGCCCGTCGGCTCCCGGTCTCGCGGGGGATCGGCCGCACGCCCCACGGCAGGGGACGGAGCCCGTCCGCTCCGGGTGGTGCGTTCTGTCGCGTGCTGTGATACCGAGGAGTAGCCACGGCGTGCGATGAGGCGCGCCGACTCAGAAAGGGGCAGCGCGATGCCGGTCCGGATCGAACGTCAGGGTTACGTCACCACCGTCGTCCTCTCCCGGCCCGCCGCCCGCAACGCGGTGGACGGTGCGACCGCCGCCGAACTCGCGGACGCCTTCCGGAAGTTCGAGGCCGACGAGACGGCTCGCGTCGCCGTGCTGTGGGGCGAGGGCGGCACCTTCTGCGCGGGCGCGGACCTCAAGGCCATCGGTACCGAGCGCGGCAACGAGGTCGCCGAGGACGGTGACGGGCCGATGGGTCCCACCCGGCTGCGGCTGACCAAGCCGGTGATCGCGGCGGTCGCGGGACACGCCGTGGCCGGCGGTCTGGAGCTGGCGCTCTGGTGCGATCTGCGGGTCGCCGAGGAGGACGCCGTCTTCGGGGTGTTCTGCCGCCGCTGGGGTGTCCCGCTGATCGACGGGGGCACGGTACGACTGCCCCGGCTCATCGGCATGAGCCGCGCGATGGACATGATCCTCACCGGTCGCCCGGTCACCGCTCCGGAGGCGTACGGGATGGGGCTCGCCAACCGGCTCGTCCCGGTGGGCCGGGCCCGCACCGAGGCCGAGCAACTGGCCGCCGAGATCGCAGACTTCCCGCAGTCCTGTCTGCGCAGCGACCGTGCCTCGGTCCTCGACCAGGAGGGCCTGATCGAGAAGGAGGCCATGCGGACCGAACTCCGGTACGGCATGGGCGTACTGGACGAAAGCATGGAAGGCGCGGCCCGCTTCGCCTCCGGCGCGGGGCGGCACGGTTCGTTCGGCGGAGTCTGACACCGGGGCCGACGCCCGCTCCGGCACCAGTACTCCGACCGCCTGGGTTCGCCGGGTCGTTCAGGCCGCGGCGGCGAGCGGGCGACCGCCCCGGCGGATGCCCTGCCAGGGCGGCGATGCGGGTGCGCCATTCGGCGCCGCGCGGGCGTCGACCACGATGCCACCGCCGGCAGCGAGGTCCGACGCCCGGGTCGTACAACCTTCGTACGGCGATCATGGTCTCAGCGTGCGAACACACCGTCCGGTGGGCCGGCCCCGAGGGGTCGGCCCACCGGCGTTCCACGACAGAGGGAGGGCTTTTGCCCCGTCGAGAGAGCCGCACGCTCGGGCAGCCGTCCGGTCGTGCCTGGTCACTGTCTCTGGTGGCCGGTCTGCTGCTGGCCCTTGGGACACCGCACCTCGCCGCCGCCGAGGAGGACAAGCCCCGCTTCGACCGGGCGGTCGAGAAGGTCACCACGACCCCCGGGGCGAAGTTCGACCTGCCCGGAGGATTCACCAACAGCACGGGACGAACGCTCGACACCCTGTATGTGGAGGTTCAGCTCGCCGACTACCTCTCCTTCGCGGAGGAGTTCGGCAACTGCTGGTACGAGGAGGACAACGACACCTTGCTGGTCGACGGAATGACCTGCCGGCTGGAAGGCACGATCCGGTCCGGCCGGTCCTACGACCTGGACTTCGGCAAGGTGAACGTCGACAACGCGGCGCGCTTCGGGAACATCTACTACAGCGTGGGCGTCGACGCCAAGCCGCCGGAAGGCACACGCCGGGGCACAGGCCGCCAGCTGACCTTCGGCGAGCGTGACCACGCGGACCGGTACGTCCGTTCGGCTTCGGCTTCGGCTTCGGCTTCGGCTTCGGCTTCGTACGACGTGGTGTCGACCCGTCTGGACGTCGACAACCCCGTCGACCTCGCGCTCAACGAGGTGACCCTGCGCGGCAAGCGGGGAGACAGAGTCAAGGCCGACTTCTTCTTCGTCAACAACGGTCCCGCGGGCATACGGGCCGTCTTCGACAGCGAGGAGGACAACGAGACGGCGGTAGTGGTCAACCTGACGGTGCCGCCCGGACTGACGGCCGTCGAGGTCCCCGACTTCTGCCGGGGCAAGGAGCGAGGACACGGGGACAAGGGTGCCCCGGGCGCGTCCCACTACTACTGCTGGCAGCACCGTCTCGACAAGAGCCGGACCATGTCCCCGGGGCAGTTCGAGTACTTCCCCTTCGTGTTCCGCATCGACCGGGCCGACAACAGGCCCGGCAGGATCGAAATGGCGACGTCCGACCAACGCGACGACAGCGACCCGTCGAACGACTCGGCCGCCATCAAGGTCGACATCGCCGACGCCCCGTCCCTCCCGTCGGCCTCGAGCGGGGGCGTCTCCCCCTCCCACGTCCTCATCGGCGGCGGCATCGCCGCGGCACTGGCCCTGGGCGGCGGCGCCCTGTGGCGGCGGCGCCGGTCCGAGGCTTCCCACACCCTCCGGGAGGAGTCCTGATGAATCGCACCCCCCGGCGCTCCCCTCGCCTCACACTCGTCGGCATGGCTCTGGCGGCGGGCGCCCTGCTGACCACGGCACCCGCCGACGCGAACACCACCCGGCCGGACGCCACAACACGCCCCCTGGTCGTGGTCATCGACACACCGTGGGAGGAGATCGCCCCCATGGACAAGACCGCCCACTCCAACGGCATCTGGGTGTCCGACGTGGGACGGGCGGACCTCACCGACGTCACTGTGACGATCGACGCCTCCGCCCTGAAGGCCGTCTCGGACGACGTGGACGTGCCCTGCGACCCCGACGGCGACCTGATCGGTGTCTGTGACGGCATCGGCCCGGTCCGGCGGGGCGTGCCCGTCCGGGCCGGAGCGGTGCGCGTCGGCCGCCCGAAGACCTCAGCCACGGGAACCTCCCATCAGGTGCGGATCACGGCCACCGCCGGGGACGGCTCGCGCGGCATGCAGCGGTACACGGTCACGGTGCCGGAGACCGGGCCGACGTTCGACCGGGGGGCGAACGCCCGCGAACGGCTCGCCCCCGGCGGGACGCTGCCACTGCCGGGTGGCTTCACCAACTTCACCCGCGCGCCTCTCCCTGCGGTCCGGGTCGAACTGACGCTTTCGTCGGGCCTGTCGCTCACCAAACGGTTCCGCAACTGCGTGTGGGTGCGCTCGGAGACCGGCTCGGCGACCGTGAGTTGCAAGGTGCTGGGCCCCTTCGAACCGCTGGCCTCGTACGACCTCGATCTCGGCGCGGTACGGGCCGACGTCCACGCCATGTGGGAAGGCGTCGGGTACCAAGTGAGATCGATGTCGGCCGACGCCCCCCTGGTGCAGGTGCCCCTGGGCAATGAACGGATGGGCGACGCACCCGACGAGCTGACGGCCGTCCCCCGGTCCTCCGCCGCCACGCACCTGCGCACGGACGCAAAGGTGCAGCATCCACTGCGCACCGCCGTCGACGTGGCCAACACGGCGGACTTCGCCGTCACCGGGACCACCCTGCGGGGCAGGCCCGGCGACGTGGTGCGGGCGGAGTTCACCGTGCGCAACCTCGGGCCCGGTTCCAGGAACCCCACGCAGAAGGAGGGGAGGAGCGCCTACGCCCCGTTGTGGCTGTCCGTGCCTCCGGGCGTGACCGTGGTGCACGCCCCGCCGATCTGCTTCGGGCACAAAACGAACCGGCCCTCCACGCGATATGAGGACAATGTGGGGCTGGGCAAGCCCAAGGGGCGGGGTTACAGCTGCGGGGGCACCGGCGGGCAGTACCTCGCGGCCGGGGAGGAGCTGCGGTACGTGTTCGAGTTCCGCATCGAGGCGTCAGGGGATCTGCGGCCCGGTTTCGTCACCACGATGTACCGGGAGGGAGACCCCCGCCCGAAGAACAACACAGCACGCGTCGAGGTCAAGGAGCGGTAGGGACAGCGAGAAGACCGTTTGAAGCGCCGGCCGCCGTTCCCGGATGTGGAAGACCGGGCCGGGCCCGCAGTTGTCCCGCGAGGGCCGGCCGCGACGGCAGGGCGAGCAACTCCTGGCCGTGGCGGTGACGCCGGAGCCCGCGCGACGGCCACCCGCACCTGCGCCCCCGCCGGCAAAGGCAGTTGGCCGGGCCGGCCGTCAAGAGGGCTGGCACACAGGGCTGGTGACGGAGGGGCATGCGGATGCGGCAGGATGAGCGGTCCCCCCGGACGACGACGAACACCCGTCCGGGCATGATCGTGCGTTCCCGGATTCGAGCAGGTGGCAAGTGACGACACAGCACATTCGGCCCGCGGGCCCTCACCCCGGTCCCGGCTTCCGAGGAGGTCATCGATGAAGCGCTCCGTCACCGTGGACGACCTGATGATCGCCGGAATAGCCGTGGCAGCCGGGCTGCTGGCGGCGTTCCTGCTGCGGATGCTGCTGCGCTGGCTGGGCAGGCACGCCGAGCGCACCCGCTGGAGCGGCGACGACGTCATGGTGGACGCGCTGCGCACCGTGGTGCCGTGGTCGGCCGTCGCCGGGGGCATCGCGGCGGCGGCCGCGGTGCTTCCGCTGACGGCGCCGGTCGGCCGCACCGTCAACCGGTCGCTGACCGTCCTGCTCATCCTGGTCACGACGGTCACCGCGGCCCGGCTGATCACCGGCCTGGTCCGGTCGGTGACCCAGTCCCGCTCGGGCGTCGCCGGTTCGGCCACCATCTTCGTCAACATCACCCGGGTCGTGGTGCTGGCGATCGGCTTCCTGATCGTCCTGCAGACCCTCGGGATCTCGATCGCGCCGCTGCTGACGGCCTTGGGCGTGGGCGGTCTGGCCGTCGCCCTCGCCCTCCAGGACACTCTCGCCAATCTCTTCGCGGGCGTGCACATCCTCGCGTCGAAGACGATCCAGCCGGGCGACTACATCCAGCTGAGCAGCGGCGAGGAGGGGTATGTCGTCGACATCAACTGGCGCAACACCACGGTCCGTCAGCTCTCCAACAACCTGGTCATCATCCCCAACGCCCAGCTCTCGGGCACCAACATGACCAACTTCACCCGGCCCGAGCAACGGATGACGCTCACCGTGCAGGTCGGCGTCGGCTACGACAGCGACCTGGACCACGTCGAGCGGGTCACCAACGAGGTCGTCGCCCAGGTGATGACCGGGATCGACGGCGCCGTCCCGGAGCACGAACCCGCGGTGCGTTTCCACACCTTCGGCGACTCCCGCATCGGTCTCACCGTGATCCTCGGCGTGGGCGAGTTCAGCGACCAGTACCGGATCAAGCACGAGTTCATCAAGCGCCTGCACAAGCGCTACCGGGACGAGGGCATCCGGATTCCGTCGCCCGCCCGGACGGTCGCGCTCCAGCCCGGCGGCGCGGGATTCCTGGAGACCGCCATCCCCCATCAGCGCGAGGCCGCGAAACGGCCCTGAGAGCCCGTCCGTTGACGACCTGAGATCGGTCCGGGGGGGCCGGGCGGAACACTCCGCCCGGCCCCCCGCCGGTTGCCCCCGCCGGTCGCCGGCGCGATCAGAGCGTGGCGGTCGAGTCCGGGTAGTGGCCGGGCGCGCGGTTGCGCGGCGCGACCAGGCTCGACACCACCGGGGTGACCGTCCAGTCCGGGTGGTTCGGCATACGCGGTGTCCTCGTCCCGTACAGCCAGTCGTTCAGGAAACCGGACTGGTCCTGTCCGGAGATCTCGGAGACGACCGCGATGTAGTCCGCGGTGGTCGCCGCGGAGTTGCGGTGGCGCGCGAGGAAGGTGCGCTCGATGCGGTTGAAGACGTCCTCACCGAGGGCCTCGCGCAGCGCGTAGAGGACCAGGACACCGCCCAGGTAGCGCTGGTTGTCGAAGAGGTTGGCCTCGTTCGGCGCGGCGACGGGCCCGGAGTCGTTGCGCCACTGGTCGCCCCTGGCGTACGTGTCCTTCATCCGGGCTTCCATGGTGGTCATGCCGAGCGAGTCGGCCCAGCCGCGCTCGTAGCGGTAGAGCAGCCCGTAGAAGTCCGCGTGGCCCTCGTTCAGCCACAGATCGGCCCAGTTGGCCGGGCTGACGCTGTTGCCGAACCAGGAGTGGACCAGCTCGTGCATCATGTGCGAGCCGATCTTCTTCTCCTCCTGGAGCAGGAAGTTCGGCTTGTACAGCGTCAGGGTCTGGGTCTCCAGGCCCGTGAAGTCGAAGGCGTTCGCGTCGTCGGAGTTGCAGGGCAGCAGCCCGTACGTCTCGAACGGGTAGGCGCCGAGGCGCTGTTCCAGCCAGTCGACAAGGCCGGGGGTGAGCGCTAGCGCCGGCTCCAGCGCGGCGGCGCGCGCGGTCGGGACGACATCCCGAAGCCCCAGCCCGTTCGGGCCCTGCCGCTCCTTGACGACGTAGTCGCCGACCGTGATCTGCACCAGCTCGGTGGCTATCGGGGAACCCGAGCGGTACGTGTACGCGGTCCGGTCGCCGTCCAGGCTCTCCGTGCAGACCAGCGTGCCGTTCGCGACACCGCGCAGGGTGTTCGGCACGGTGATGCGGAAACTGAAGTCCGCCTTGTCCACCGGGTGGTCGTTGCACGGGAAGACGGTGTGCGCGGAGTTCGGCTGGGGGCAGACCGCGAAGCCGTCGGGGGTGGGAACCCAGGCGGTGTGCGCGAGCGCCTTGGCCGGGTCGGCGCGGTACTCGACGCAGACCGCGACGGCACGGGACCTCGGCAGGGTCCGGGCCGGGGTGACCCGCAGCTTCTCGCCCGCCTGCTCGAAGCCGGCCGCGACACCGCCGACCTGCACCACGCGCACGTCCAGGCCGAGCGCGTCGAGCGAGAAGCGGGAGAGGTCCTGGGTCGCCCTGATCATCAGGGTCGCCTTGGCGTCGACCAGCCGGGTCGTGGCGTCGTACGAGAAGTCGAGGTGGTACGCCTCGACGCGGTAGCCGTCGTTGCCGAGGGCCGGGAAGACGGAATCGCCGAGGGTCTCCGCGCCCGGGGTGCCCTCATCAGGCCTTAAGGCGAGGGGCCGCGCCGAGGCCGTGGGTGCGGCGACGAGCGCGGCGGCCGTGCCGAGCAGCGCGGCCGCGGGGGCCGTCACTCTGGTGCGATATCTCATGGTCCGCTTTCGTTCGGGCGGCGGGGAGCCTGGCGTTCCGCCGCAAGATCAAGTACGCGATCACCCTCCAGTACGCCTGGGCGGGGCGCCCGGTTGCCTCGAACCGGCAATTCCGCGTTCACTTCGGCCGCCGTTTTCACTTCCGCCCCGGCGCGGCGCGACGGGGGCGGTGTCCGGTCCGGCCCGCCCGGTCCGATGCGGACGGCGGTTTCCGCCACGCCCGGCCCGACCCGGGACGGACCCCTGTCGAGCCGGGGCCGCTCAGGAGATATCTTGATGTCGAGCAATGTTGCAGACGTGGAGCGGAGCACCCGGTGACTGACTCGACCATCATTTACACGCACACTGACGAGGCCCCGGCCCTGGCGACGTATTCGTTCCTGCCGGTGGTCCAGGCGTACGCCTCGCAGGCGGGTGTCACTGTGGAGACCCGTGACATCTCGCTGGCCGGGCGCATCATCGCCCTCTTCCCGGAGTTCCTCCAGGAGGACCAGCGCATCGAGGACGCCCTGTCCGAGCTCGGTGAGCTGGCCAAGACGCCCGGCGCGAACATCATCAAGCTGCCGAACATCTCGGCCTCGATCCCCCAGCTCAAGGCCGCGGTCGCCGAGCTGCAGGCCCAGGGCTACGCACTCCCGGACTACCCGGACGACCCGAAGTCGGACGAGGAGCGCGACATCCGCGCCCGTTACGACAAGGTCAAGGGCAGCGCCGTGAACCCGGTGCTGCGCGAGGGCAACTCCGACCGCCGCGCCCCCGCGTCGGTCAAGAACTACGCCAAGACCCACCCGCACCGCATGGGCAAGTGGACGTCCGACTCGAAGACGAACGTCGCCACGATGGGCGTCGACGACTTCCGGTCCACCGAGAAGTCCGCGGTGATCTCGGAGGCCGGCTCGCTGCGGATCGAGCTGGTCGGCGACGACGGCTCCACCACCGTGCTGCGCGAGTCCGTACCCGTCCTCGCGGACGAGGTCGTGGACGCGTCCGTCCTGCACGTCGCGCCGCTGCGCGAGTTCCTCACGGAGCAGATCGCCCGCGCCAAGGCCGAGGACGTGCTGTTCTCGGTGCACCTCAAGGCCACGATGATGAAGGTCTCCGACCCGATCGTCTTCGGTCACGTGGTGCGCGCCTTCTTCCCGAAGACGTTCGCCGCGCACGGCGCGACGCTCGCCGCCGCCGGTCTGACCCCGAACGACGGTCTCGGCGGCATCTACAAGGGCCTGGAGGCGCTGCCCGAGGGTGCCGAGATCAAGGCGTCCTTCGACGCCGAACTCGCCGAGGGCCCGGCCCTCGCGATGGTCGACTCCGACAAGGGCATCACGAACCTGCACGTGCCGTCCGACGTCATCGTCGACGCCTCGATGCCGGCCATGATCCGCACCTCCGGCCACATGTGGGGTCCGGACGGCCAGGAGGCCGACACCCTCGCGGTCCTGCCGGACAGCAGCTACTCCGGTGTCTACCAGGTCGTCATCGACGACTGCCGCGCCAACGGCGCCTTCGACCCGTCGACCATGGGCACCGTCCCGAACGTCGGTCTGATGGCGCAGAAGGCCGAGGAGTACGGCAGCCACGACAAGACCTTCGAGATCCCGACGACCGGCACGGTCCGCCTCGTCGACCGGGCCGGCAACGTCGTCCTGGAGCAGGCCGTCTCCGCCGGCGACATCTTCCGCGCCTGCCAGACCAAGGACGCCCCGATCCGCGACTGGGTGAAGCTGGCCGTCACCCGCGCCCGCGCCACCGGCGACCCGACCGTGTTCTGGCTGGACGAGGACCGCGCCCACGACGCCGTCCTCATCGAGAAGATCAAGCGGTACCTGCCGGAGCACGACACCGAGGGCCTGGACATCCGCATCCTGTCCCCGGTCGAGGCGACCAAGCTGTCGGTGGAGCGCATCCGCCGCGGCGAGGACACGATCTCGGTCACCGGCAACGTGCTGCGCGACTACCTGACCGACCTGTTCCCGATCCTGGAGCTGGGCACCAGCGCCAAGATGCTGTCGATCGTCCCGCTGATGGCGGGCGGCGGCCTCTTCGAGACGGGCGCCGGCGGCTCCGCCCCGAAGCACGTGCAGCAGCTCGTCAAGGAGAACTACCTGCGCTGGGACAGCCTCGGTGAGTTCCTCGCGCTGGCCTCCAGCTTCGAGCACCTCGCGACCACCACGGGCAACGCGCGCGCCCAGGTGCTCGCCGACACCCTCGACCGCGCGACGGCGACCTTCCTCAACGAGGACAAGTCGCCGACCCGTCGCGTCGGCGGCATCGACAACCGCGGCAGCCACTTCTTCCTCTCCCTGTACTGGGCGGACGAGCTGGCGCGGCAGACCGACGACGCGGACCTCGCCAAGGCGTTCGCCCAGCTCGCCGAGACGCTCACCGCGCAGGAGCAGACGATCGTCGACGAGCTGAACGCGGTCCAGGGCAACCCGGCCGACATCGGCGGCTACTACCAGCCCGACCCGGCCAAGGCCGCGAAGGTCATGCGCCCGTCCGCCACCTGGAACGAGACGCTGGCGATCCTCGCCTGACCCACGCACCACCCCAGCACCACCCCCGCGGGCACGGTTCCGCGCACGCCGCCCCGGCCGGATCCTCCGGCCGGGGCGGCGTCGTCGTGAGGTCCTCCCGGCGCGTCACGGTGACAGCTGCGGCCCACCTGGGGGATCACCGGTGGCGGGCCGGAACACCCGTTCATAACTTCGGCCTATGACCAAACAACAGATGGCCTACCTCGCGTGCACCGCGGTGGTCGTGGCGTCCGGCGTGGGTGCCGCTCTGCCGGCCGACCACCCGTCAGTGCACCTGGTACGCCCGGGTGAATCCATCCAGAAGGCCGTGAACTCGGCGCGAGCGGGCGACACCGTCGTCGTCGCCCCCGGCACTTACCACGAGAGCGTCACCATCACGGTGGCGAACCTGACCCTGCGGGGCGCGAGCGCCCGTGCCACCGTCATCGTGCCGGGTACGTCCACCACCGACGCGTGCGCCAAGGCGGGCAACGGCATTTGTGTGACAGGGACGGACAAGAGTCGCGTCCGGGGCGTCACCGTCGCCTCACTGACCCTCAGGGGCTTCTCCAAGCAGGGTCTGTGGGCGTCGGGGACCGACGGGCTGACGGTCCGCGGGGTGACCGCCGAGAAGAACGGCCAGTGGGGCCTCGCCGAGGAGAGGTCCGTTCGCACGAAGTTCGTCCGCAACGTCGCGAAGGACAACGGCGACGCCGGAGTGTTCCTTTCCAACACGGTCGCCACCGAGGAGGGAGCCCGCGACACCAAGGGCACGCTGGTCGCCCACAACCAGTTGAGCGGCAACCGGATCGGCATCACGGTGCGGCGGCTGCGGAACCTGACCGTCGCCCGCAACGAGGCCACCGGCAACTGCACCGCCGTGTTCATCGTGGGTGACGAGAACAAGCCCCGGGTCGGGGACCTGTCCGTGCGCCGGAACTACATCCACGCCAACAACAAGTCCTGCCCCAAGACCGCCCGGCTGCCCGCCCTCCAGGGCTCGGGAATCGTCCTCACCGGCGCGGAGGACGTGCGCGTGACGCACAACCGGGTCGAGGACAACGTGGGCACGTCCCCGCTGTCGGGCGGCATCGTGCTGTTCAAGAGCTTCGTGGGCGCGCTCAGCGAGCGCAACGTCGTGCGCGACAACGTGGTCCTGCGCAACGGCCCGTCCGACCTGGCCAACCGCGACACCGGCAAGGGCAACACGTTCCCGGGCAACACCTGCAAGGTCTCCGAGCCCGCCGGATTGTGCTGACGTCCCGGCCCGACCGCAGAGCCGGGTCCGCACCCCCGTACGGCCCGGTCCTGCCTCCGTTCAGCCCGGTCCGCCCCCCGTTCGGACCGATCCGGTCTGCCCGTACGGCACGACACCAGAAACGAGGCATTGAATGACGACTGTCGATCAGAGTCCCCCGCCGCCCATGCGGCTGAGGGAACTCGTCTTCGGGGCGGCCTGCGCCGCCGCCGTACGCGCCGCGGCGCGGCTGGGTGTGGCGGACGCCCTGGACGAAACGCCCATGAGCGCGGAGGACCTGGCCGCCGCGGTGAAGACCCAGCCGGGGACCCTGCGCCGGCTGCTGCGCGCCCTGTCCTGCCAGGGAGTCTTCACGGAGCGCCCCGACGGCACGTTCGCGCACACGGAGATGTCCCGGCTCCTGCGCGAGGACGACCCGAACAGCCTGCGGTACATCGCCCTGTGGTGCACCGAGCCCTGGACGTGGAACGTGTGGCCGCAGCTCGACGAGGCGGTCCGTTCCGGCCGCAACGTCTTCGAGGACGTGTACGACAAGGAGTTCTTCACGTACCTCAACGAGGACGCCCCCGAGTCCGCGCACGTCTTCAACCGGGCGATGACGACGTCCAGTTCGCAGTCGGCGCGGGACGTCGCGGACCTGCTCGACCTGCGGGGTGTGAAGGCGGTCGCCGACATCGGTGGCGGTCAGGGACACGTCGTGGCCAGTCTGCTGGAGAAGCACCCCGGCATGCACGGCACCCTGCTCGATCTGCCGGGCGTGGTGGAGAACGCCGATCCGCGACTGCGGAGCGGCGGGGCGCTGGCCGACCGGGTGCGGATCGTGGCCGGGGACTGCCGTGAGGACATCCCGGTCCAGGCGGACGTGTACATCATCAAGAACATCCTGGAGTGGGACGACGAGAGCACCCGCAGGGCGCTTTCGAACGTCCGCAAGGCCGCACGGCCCGGTGCCCGGGTCGTCGTCATCGAGAACCTCGTGGACGACACCCCGTCGATGAGGTTCACGACGGCCATGGACCTGCTGCTGCTCCTCAACGTCGGCGGTGCCAAGCACACCCGGCAGAGCATGGTCGACCGGCTCACGGCCGCGGGCCTGGTCATCGGCGAGATCCGCCCGGTGAACGCCTATCTGCACGCCTTCGAGTGCACCGTCCCCGGCTGATCCGGAAGGCACCCGAGAAATCCCGAGGCCGCCGGTTCCGCTTCGTCGCGGAGCCGGCGGCCTCGGGTTGTGTCCGGACGCCCGCTCAGCCGGCGGCGTCCCGCTCCCAGCGGTAGAAGCAGTGCGCCATGGCGTCCTTGGGGCTCCGCCACGTCTGCGGGTCGTACGCGCTGACGTACGCCGACAGTTCCTCGCTCACGCTCCGGAACTCGGGGTGTCCGGCGATCTTCGCGATGGCCGGTCCGGGGTCCCGCTCGGACTCGATGAGGTGCAGATACACGTCACCGAACTGGAAGAGGCTGCGCCGGTTGACGCCGATGAGGTGCGGGAGTTCACCCCGGTCGGAGGCGGCGAACACGTCGGAGATCGCCGGCGCCGAGTCGGGCGCCATGCGGGCGACGATCAGGGCGTGGTGCATCGGGTGTCCTTTCTGTGCCGGTGCCGTCGGTCAGCGGGGCATGGCGGCCGGGCTGCGGCGCTCGCGGGCGGCCTGCTCGATCCGGTCCCGGATGAGGGCCATCTGTGTGACGGAGTTGCGGTTGATGTTGTCCGTCATCCAGGCGTCGTCGACCGGGGCGTCGGGCTTCATCGCGAAGTCCTGCACCCAGCGCATGTGGGTGCCGGCCGGGGTCTCCTCGTACTCCCACCGGATGTTCATGTGCGCGAACGGTCCCGTCTCGACCCGGCGTGCCCGGACGGTTCGCTTCGCTCGGTCCACGGTTCTCTGCGAGACCCAGCTCCACACCTTCCCGTTCTCGTCGGGGTGCATGGTGAGGCGGAAGGTCGTCGTGTCGCCGTCCCGGGAGAGGACTTCGAGGGACGCGTACTCGCTGAAGAGCTGCGGCCAGTTCTCGATGTCGTTGGTGATGTCCCAGACGAGGTCGAGCGGGGCGTCGATGACGATGCTGTTCTCGGTGTGTCCGGCCACTTCAGGCTCCAGCCTTGAGGGTGTCGTTGACGAGATCGAGGAACGCGCGAGGCGTCTTGCAGCGCTCCGCGTCGGGCGGCAGGGGCCGGCTGTACCGGTTCTCCAGCTCGCCGACGATGCCGAGCAGGGCGAGCGAGTCGAGTCCGAGGGTGCCGAACGGCGCGTCCATGGACCCGGCGAGTTCCTTGGGGTCGACGGTTATCCCGGCCGCCTTCTTCATGAGCGCGGCCAGTTCGTCGACGGTCACTTCGGTGGTGATCATGCGGGTGTTCTCCTCACGTGCTGCCCGGACTACCGGGCGTGGTCTCCGCCGCGGCGCACGACCAGGGCCGCGTTGGACCCCATGAGTCCCCTGCTGAGGACCAGGGCCGTGCGCAGTTCGGCGGGGCGGGCGTTCGACATCACCAGGTCGAGGTCGTGGCAGATGTCGAACACGTTGGGGGTGGGGGGAATCTGGCCGTGCTCCATCGCGAGCACCGCGGCCGCGGTGTCCAGCAGGGGCGCCCCGCAGTAGGCCCGTCCGATTCCCGTCTTGGGCGCCGTGACGGGTACCCGGGTGCCGTGCGCCCCCAGGGCGTCGGCGATGGCCAGGGCTTCGGCGCGGTCCGCCGCCGGGACGCCCAGGGCGTCGGCGAAGACGACGTCGATCTCCTCCGGGGCGCAGTCGGCCTCGGCGAGGGCGCCGCGGATCGCGTGCGCGAGTCCCTCCCGGGACCGCTCCCACTGCGAGGCGCCGGTGAACGTGGCCGCGTGTCCGGCGACGACGGCCCGGACCGCCGCTCCCCGGTCGCGCGCACGCCCCTCGTCCTCCACGACGAGCATGGCGCCGCCCTCCGCGGGTACAAAGCCGCAGGCTCCCTTGGTGAAGGGGCGGTAGGCGCGATCGGGGTCCTCGACGGTACTGAGCTCGGGGTAGGCGAGCTGGCAGACCATCGAGTACGGGGCCAGGGGCGCCTCCGCGGCGCCGACGACCATCGCGCCGGTGCCGCGCCGTACACCCCGGGCGGCGTGCGCGATGGCGTCCAGTCCCCCGGCCTCGTCGCTCGCGACGACCCCGCACGGCCCCTTGAAGCCGCCGCGGATGGAGATCTGGCCGGTGCTCGCCGCGTAGAACCAGGCGATGGACTGGTACGGGCCCACGAACCGGGAGCCCTGGCCCCACAGTTTCTGCAGTTCCCGCTGGCCGAACTCGCCGCCGCCGGATCCGGCGGCGGTGACCACTCCGATGTCGTACGCCTCCTCGGGGTCGACCGCTCCGAGGCCCGCGTCGTCGAGGGCGAGGACGGTCGCGGCCATCGCGAAATGGCTGAATCGGTCGGTCTGGACGAGGAACCGCTCCTCGATGAGGTCCGCGGCATCGAAGGCCCGGACCTCACCCGCGACGCGCAGCGGCAGATGCTCGCAGCCCTCGCGGGTGATCCGGTCCAGCACGCCGAGGCCTTCCCTGACGGACTTCCAGTAGGCGTCGGCGCGCAATCCGTTGGGCGCGATCACACCGATTCCGGTGACTGCCGCGCGCCGGGGGCGCTGAGTGCTCATCGTGTCCTCCCACCCGGCCCGGTCAGGAGCACCGCGGACTGGAATCCGCCGAACCCGCTGCCGACGGAGAGCACATTCCTGAGCTTCCGGGGGCGTGCGGTGCGCGGCACGTAGTCCAGGTCGCATTCGGGGTCGGGGGTTTCGTAGTTCGCCGTGGGCGGCACCACCTGGTGCTTCAGGGCGAGGACGCAGGCGACGACCTCGATCGCGCCGATCGCGCCCAGCGAGTGGCCCACCATGGATTTGATGGAGCTCATGGGCGTGTCGTACGCGTGCTCGCCCAGGGACTGCTTGACCGCGGCGGTCTCGTGCCGGTCGTTCTGCCGGGTGCCCGAGCCGTGCGCGTTGACGTAGTCGATCAGCGTGGGGTCGAGGCGGGCCTGGTCGAGGGTGCTGTCGATCGCCCGGGACATTTCCAGGCCCTCGCTGGTCAGACCGGTCATGTGATAGGCGTTGCCGTAGGTGGCGTAGCCGCCGATCTCGCAGTAGATGTGCGCGCCGCGGGCCCGGGCGTGCTCGTACTCCTCCAGGACCAGTACGGCCGCGCCCTCGCCCATGACGAAGCCGTTGCGGTCTGCGTCGAAGGGCCGGGAGGCGTGCTCGGGGTCGTCGTTGTTGGGCGACGTGGCCTTGATGGCGTCGAAGCAGGCCATCGTGATCGGGGATATCGGCGAGTCGGACGCCCCGGCTATGCAGACGTCGGCCCGGCCCTCCTCGATGGTGTGGAAGGCGTATCCGACCGCGTCGAGTCCGGAGGTGCAGCCGGTGGAGACGGTCTGCACCGGTCCCTGCGCCCCGAACTGCGAGGCGACGACCGAGGCGAGCGTGCTGGGCGAGAACGCCAGGTGCAGCTGCGGGTCGGCCGTGCGGTGGTCCACGTCCCAGCGCCGGCCCCCTTCGCTGACCAGGACGTAGTCGTGCTCCAGTCGGGTGGTGCCGCCGACGGCGCTGCCCAGGCAGACTCCGACGCGCCAGGGGTCCTCCCGGCCGGCGTCGAGTCCTGAGTCACGGACCGCTTCCCCGGCGGCGACCACGGCGAACTGTATGTAGCGGTCGGCGTGGCGGCTCATGTCCGGGTCGAGTCCGTGCTCGAGCGGGTCGAAGTCGCATTCGGCGGCTATGCGCGAGCGCAGGCCCTCCGGGTCGAACAGCGTGATACCGCGGGTCGCGGTGCGGCCGGCCGCGAGGAGGTCCCAGAACGCCTTTGCCCCGGTGCCTCCCGGAGCGACCACACCGATACCGGTGACGGCCACCCGCCGGGTCACTGTATGGCCCCACTTCGCTCGGACGGCTGTCCGTGGTCCGGCGCGGACAGGTCCGGCCCGCCGATGACGACCTCGTGGCCGGGCGCGGCGTCGGTCTCTTCGGTGTCGACGTGGCCGAGGCTCGGACGCGGGGCGAGCGGGCCCAGGTGGAAGACCATGCGGGCTTCCTCGTCGCCGACGTTGCGGAAGCGGTGCCGCATGTCGATCGGGATCAACAGACCCTGGTCGGGCCGGAGCCCGAACGCCTCACCGTCCAGATCCACTTCGAGGGCGCCGCTGACGACGTACACGAACTCCTCGGAGTACGGGTGGTAGTGCTCGCCGATGCGCTCACCGGGCTGGATGATGGCCAGCCCCATGAATCCGCTGGTGGACCCCGCCGTGGCGGGCGTGAGCAGGGCCCGGATGTCTCCTCCGCGCCTGCGGTTCGGTTCCGTCTCGCTCAGGTCCACGATGCGTGGATGGTGCTTGATCATGCTTGATACCTCCGGGTGTGGCGAGGACGTCGGATGGGACGTCCGGGGACGCGGGCTGCGGCGGTCCGTCAGGAGCCCGCCGAGCTTCGGTCGGTGATCGGCAGCATGTCGGCGTGCGACAGGAGGCGGTTGATGTTGCGTTCCGTCCCCAGGGAGCCTTCGACGCCGATCGCGGAACCGTCGAGGAGGCGCTCCAGCTCCGCGGCCTTCTTGGCGCCCTTGAGGCCGAGGGAGGCGACCGGGTCGGCGTCGAGCTCGCCGACGATGTCGATGAGCCGCACCACGATGTCGTCGCGCTGGAACACGGTGCTGCTGTACACCGGGCTGTCCTTGTCGTCGGCCGCGGCCTCGTCCTGGTGGGCGAGCAGCCGGGCCAGTTCCATGCCGCAGCCCTGCCGGGCCGGGTAGTACAGCGCGTGCCGGCGCAGCTTCGCGGGTTCCTTGCGGCCGGAGACCACGTGGTGCACCGCCGGGAGCGCCGCACGGGTGAAGAAGACCCGCGCCGAGTCGGCGTCGCTCAGGTCCCGGTCCTGCTCCAGGTAGGGGTTGATGGCCTCCTCGACCGCCCGCACCTCGGGCTGGCGCGATACGTGGCGCAGCGCGGCGAGGAGGTCGCCCTCCACCTCGACGGCCCGCACGACGCGGTTGCCGTGCATGAACAGCGAGGTGCGGCGCAGCCGGGTCTTGTCGTCCACCTGGGCCTGGGGCGACTGGTACCCGGCCAGGATCTCCGCGACCTTCGACTCGGATCCGGGCTTGACGGTGAAGGTGAGGGCGTGGCGCGCGACACCGTCGCCGACGCGGGCCTCGACCTGCCGGGGCGTCCTGGCCGACTCCGGGGTCAGGGGCTCGGCGGGGCTGGTCTCGCGGAGGATGCTGTAGCGCATCGACCGGGTGTCGCGGACGCAGCTGTGCATCGGCCGGACGGTCTCGACGTGCTCCTCGCTGTTCACCCAGGCGAGGAAGGGCGGGGCACTCTCCCACTCGCTGGTGATGAGCCACTGCGAGGGGTTCTCGATCGACTGGCACAGCTGGTCGCTGATGTGGCCGGGGATCGAGGCGACCTGGTTGCGCATGAGTTCGTACGCGTCGAGGAACTGCTGCTGAGCGCCTTCGTACAGGTCGAGCAGCAGGATCACCCGAAGCTTGGAGCCGTCGAACGCCGACTGCGAGATACGTCCCGAGACTGCCATTGCGGCACACCTCTCCTCTTCGTCACGGAAGTCAGGAACGACCGCGGTGTCCGAAGCGCCGGGGCCGCCATGAGCTGATCGTTGACGCGAGGCCGGAAGTTCGCGAGCCCCACGGGTCGGACGAGTGAACCGCGCGCCATCCGGGTGCCCCCGCCGAGCGAACCGGTCCCTGCAGGGGATGGAATTTGCGTACCCATTCCTCACTCACGTCGCAGGTGACGCTGGAGGCAGTCAATGAACCGATTCGAAGACGCCGGAGACATCGGTCACCACACGCCCGTCCTCATCGTCGGCGGCTCGCTGGTGGGCCTGTCCACCTCGCTGTTCCTGGGGCGCCTCGGGGTGCCGCACATCCTGGTCGAGCGTCACGCGGGTACCTCGATCCACCCGCGCGGTCGCGGCAACAATGTGCGCACCATGGAGATCTTCCGGGTGGCCGGGGTGCAGCGGCGCATCGAGGAGGCCGCGTCGGTCCTCGCGGAGAACCACGGCATCCTGCAGACGCCGACCCTGGTGGGCGATGCCGGGGAGTGGCTGTTCAAGGAGATCGACCCGGGCGGCGGGCTGGCCCGTTTCAGCCCGGGCGCCTGGTGCCTGTGCAGCCAGAACGACCTCGAACCGGTGCTGCTGGAGAGCGCCCGGGAGCTGGGCGCCGATCTGCGGTTCTCCACGGAGCTGATGTCGTTCGAGCAGGACTCCGAAGGAGTGACGGCGAAGGTCAAGAGCCGGGAGACCGGTGAGCACACGACGATCCGCGCGGACTACCTCGTCGCGGCGGACGGTCCGCGCAGCCCCGTCCGCGACACGCTCCGCATCGGGCAGACGGGTCCGGGCGACCTGTTCCACAACGTGAGTCTCACGTTCACCTCCCGCGGTCTCGCGGAGGTCGTCGGCGACCGGCGGTTCATCGTCTGCTATCTGACCGATCCGGAGGCCGACGGGGCTCTGCTGCCCGTGGACAACAAGGAGCACTGGGTCTTCCACGCGCCCTGGCACCCCGAACACGGGGAAACGCTGGAGGAGTTCACCGACGAGCGCTGCGTCGAGCACATCCGGCGGGCCATCGGCGTGCCGGATCTCGACGTGGAGATCACCGGCCGGGCGGCCTGGCACGCGGCGGAGCGGGTCGCCGAACGGTACGCGCAGGGACGGGTGTTCCTGGCCGGCGACTCGGCCCACGAGATGTCCCCCACCGGGGCGTTCGGCTCCAACACCGGTATCCAGGACGCGCACAATCTCGCCTGGAAGCTGTCCGCGGTGCTGGGTGGCTGGGCCGGCCCGGGTCTGCTGAAGTCGTACGACGCGGAGCGCCGGCCGGTGGCGGAGGCGACGAGCGCCCGCGCCTCGTCGCGTTCGGTCGAGCACAGCCACCCCGGGTACACCCCGGAGCCGGGAGCCGGCGGGCAGGGCGGGCCGGGCGGCCCCGGCGGCAGGAAGGGCGGGATTCTCAATGTGGCGCTCGCCTACCGCTACCCGAAGGGCGCGGTGCTGGGCGCCGACGCGGCCGCTCCGGTCGTGCCGGAGGGTGTACGGCTGACGGGCGAGCCGGGGACCCGGGCGCCGCACCTGTGGCTGACCCGCGCGGGCGCCCGGATCTCCACCCTCGATCTGTACGAGCGTTCCATGGTGCTGCTGAGCTCGGCGGACGGTGCCGGCGCGTGGCACGCGGCGGCGAAGGACACGGCCCGGCAGCTGTGCGTCCCGCTCGACTCGTACCGGATCGGCGGCGGGCCCGAGGCGGACCTGGTCCCCGCGGTCGACACGGACTGGGCGGCGGTCCACGGCGTCTCCGCGGACGGTGCGGTGCTGGTCCGCCCCGACGGCTTCGTCGCCTGGCGGTCCGAGGGCCCGTCCAAGGACCCCCGGACGACCCTGCGGAAGGCCCTGGTCGCGCTCCTGGACCAAGCCTGACCCGCATTTTCCGGGCGGTCCGAGGACATCGCCCAGCGGCGCCCACATCGGTCCCGTGCGGTGCACACGAAACAGCCGGAGGCCGTATCGGAATTCCGATACGGCCTCCGGCGACATCTCGGCCTGTTCCCCGGCGATTCAGCAGGACATGACGAGTGGGCTCGCGGTGGTCAGGTGCCCGAGCGGCCAGGATTTGAGGAGTTTCCGGTCGGTGCCGTTGTTGCCGAGCCGGTGGACGGCGAGGGCGGCTGGGCGGCCCCCAGTGCTCCGAGTAGGTGATCCCGGGGACGTGATAGCCCAAAGATGCGGGGTCCTCCCATCGACAAGGCGTCTGTTTTCGGTCGGACGGAGGCCCCTGGAGCCGCAGCGGCGGTGGGCTCCACCAGTCGGCCCGGCTACGGAACGGCCCGGTGCGCAGAACTTCGGTTCCGCCGGGGGTCGGGGCGGGACGGGACGGGCGTCCCGCCGTCGGCGGCGGAACGCCACGACCGGGCCAGGGGAGTCGGCCCCGTGCGGCGGAGCGGGGACCGACGGCTCACGGGGCTCCTGTCGCCGGGAGCGATGCGGTAGCGGCGGCGGGGGCGAGCCGCTGCGAGAGGACGTAGGAGACCACGACCGCGACGATCACGAGAGGCATGACGGTGAGGCCCTGTGTTCCCAGGAGCAGGGTGGCCAGCAGCACGGCGGTCATCGGCAGTTTCAGCATCGCCACGCACATGGCGCCGACGCCCATCGCGAAGCCCGATGTCACGTCCAGCCCGGGGAGGTGGCTCATGGCCAGCCCGACGGCCGCGCCTACGAACATCGACGGAAAGACCGGGCCGCCGCGGAAGCTGCTGAGGGAGAGGCTGTAGGCGACGGCCTTGCAGACCACGAGCACGACCAGGGCGGCTGCCGTGTATCCGGACTGACCGGCCAGCAGCGGGCCGAGCGCGCTCTGACCCGAGTACAGCACGTCGGACGCCGCCTTCCCCGTCCCCTCGGCGTACACGAGCGCGGCCACTCCCACGAGGGCACCGGCCAGCGCGGTGGCCGCCACCCGCCGCCGCTCGACCCGTGGCTGCAGGAACAGTGCCGCCCGACGGATGCCCGTCCCGAGCAGGGCGGCGGCCACCCCGACGGCAAGCGCCCAGCCGAACCCGGCGATGTCCGGGCGGTCGGCGTGCGGCACGTGGTCAAGCACCAGGGAGTACGTGCCCAGCCCGGTCCACGACCCGAGTCCGGTGAAGATCAGTGCGCCGACGCCCGCCGCGAGCAGGCCCGGCACCAGGACGACGCCCATCATCACGCCACCGAGGCCCGCGGCCTCCATCAGGAGGAACGCGCCGAGCAGAGGGGAGCCGAGCAGCGTGCTGACGGCCGCGAAACTTCCCGCGGCGCCCAGCACGGCGCTCGCGTTCGGCTGGATGTCACGCTTCACCGATCTGACGGCGTACACCGCCAGGCCTCCGCCGAGCGCGATGAGCGGTGCCTCGGGCCCGAGCACCACGCCCATTCCCAGCGAGGCCACTGCCGCGAGTGCGATGCCGGGCAGTTCCGCCGCCGACGGCGCTCCCTTGGCGACGAGACCCTCGGCCGGCTTGTGCCCACCCTCCCCCGGCAGGTAGCGGATGGTCAGCGCCACCAGCAGTCCGGCCAGGGTCAGGAGCGGGATCGGCCACCACGACGGCGTCCCGTCGAAGCCCAGGCCTGTGGGCAGGTCGGTGTAGGTCAACGACTGGAGTTCGGACACGAGTGCGAGGAATCCGAACGCGACCGCGGAGACCGGGATGCCGAGAAGCGCCGCCATCACGAGCAGAACCACGTACCGGCGGCTGCGGATCAGCGCGAGCGGATCCATTGGTGCGGCGGGGGAAGATTCGGCGGGTGTGGCCGACACGTTCATCGTCTCCTCGGTATCAGAAGCCATCTGAAACACGTCGGCATACGGGCCTCATGGCTGTCGTATCACGGGACGACGGCCTGCTCGGGATGTGCGGTCGGCGGTGGTCCGGCGAGGTACTGGAACGTCATCCGCACGGCTCAACCTCGGGTGCCCGCCACGATTGGCACGGCGATGATGACCAGCGGTCGGACGAGGTATCCCCCGGATCCCGATCCAACCAATGTCCCGACGGCACGGGCACCAAGGCGGCGACGTGGACGTCCCGTACACCACCCCTGCCAACTGTCCCGGCCAACGCCATGACCACGACATCACCCTGCCGTGGCCCCGCATGCCTGCCTGGCCGCCCTGCGCGCCCGAGCGATGGACGCGGGTAAAGCAGGAACGGCCGTGGGGGCGAGGGCGGAATGGCAGCCCCAACCCACCCCGCCGGGTTGGGGTGACGGGCGGTTTGGCCTCTGCGGAGACCGGATCGCCCGGATCGCCCGTACCCTTCGTGGTGTCTACGGCGTCACATAGCGGGCGCCAAACCACTGGAGGCAACACCCCGTGCTGATTGCTCAGCGTCCGTCCCTGACCGAAGAGGTCGTCGACGAGTTCCGCTCCCGGTTCGTGATCGAGCCGCTGGAGCCGGGCTTCGGCTACACCCTCGGCAACTCCCTGCGTCGAACCCTCCTCTCGTCGATCCCCGGCGCTGCTGTCACCAGCATCCGCATCGACGGTGTCCTGCACGAGTTCACCACCGTGCCGGGCGTCAAGGAGGACGTCACCGACCTGATCCTCAACATCAAGCAGCTGGTCGTCTCCTCGGAGCACGACGAGCCGGTCGTGATGTACCTGCGCAAGCAGGGTCCGGGTCTGGTCACCGCCGCCGACATCGCGCCCCCGGCCGGTGTCGAGGTCCACAACCCCGACCTCGTCCTCGCCACGCTCAACGGCAAGGGCAAGCTGGAGATGGAGCTGACCGTCGAGCGCGGTCGCGGCTACGTCTCCGCCGTCCAGAACAAGCAGGTCGGTCAGGAGATCGGGCGCATCCCGGTCGACTCGATCTACTCGCCGGTGCTGAAGGTCACGTACAAGGTCGAGGCGACCCGTGTCGAGCAGCGCACCGACTTCGACAAGCTGATCGTCGACGTCGAGACCAAGCAGGCCATGCGTCCGCGTGACGCCATGGCGTCGGCCGGTAAGACCCTGGTCGAGCTGTTCGGTCTGGCCCGCGAGCTCAACATCGACGCCGAGGGCATCGACATGGGCCCGTCCCCGGTGGACGCCGCCCTCGCCGCCGATCTGGTCATGCCGATCGAGGAGCTGGAGCTCACGGTCCGCTCGTACAACTGCCTCAAGCGTGAGGGCGTCCACTCCGTGGGTGAGCTCGTCGCCCGCTCCGAGGCCGACCTCCTGGACATCCGCAACTTCGGTGCGAAGTCCATCGACGAGGTCAAGGCGAAGCTGGCCGGCATGGGCCTGGGCCTCAAGGACAGCCCGCCCGGATTCGACCCGACCGCCGCCGCCGACGCCTTCGGCGCCGACGACGCGGACGCGGGTTTCGTGGAGACCGAGCAGTACTGAACGCCGCGCCGCGCCGGTCATGGAGACACTTCGCGTACGGGACAGGAGAACCTCGACGCTGTTTCCTGCCGGCCTGGCGACCTCGGCCGGGTCCGCGCCCACGCACAGCCAGGTAGGGCGTCACTCCTTCCGGCGAGACGCCGTGCCCTTGCTCGGTCATTCCGGGGATCGGGCCACGGGACAGGGCACGAACGTGGTGCTGTTCCGGTCGACCCGCAACGGGCGTCCGAGGGGTGGTGCGGCGCGCTGGGGGCAGTCGGAGCGTTCCCAGAGGCGGCAGCCCATGCCAGCGCCGGCGACCGCGCCGGAGCATGAGCGGCACGGTGAGTTACAGCGAGCAGTTGCTCGCGAAGAAGAACGCCGGGCGGTCCTCAGGAGAGCGGCCGGTTGCGCAGGGCGGCGTCGGCCATCTCCTGGAGCTCATCGCGGCCGACACCGCTCGTCGCTTGCACGGCGATGCCGAATGCCAAGGTGGTGACGTAGCGGGCCAGTAGCCCCGGATCGGTCTCCGGAGGCAGGTCTCCGGAGGCAGGTCGCCGTCGTCCACGGCTCGCTGGAACCGCTCTCGGACACACGAGCAGCCGTTGTTGCGCGCACCGCGCTCGCTGCCCAACCCGATCGTCGTCACCCGTCGACACCGGTCAAGGACGCGGGTCCCAACTGGTCCCCGGGAACGACCGAGGGCCGGTTTCGGATTCCTCCGAAACCGGCCCTGACCCGACTCTCACAAGTCGGGACGACAGGATTTGAACCTGCGACCCCTTGACCCCCAGGAGTGAGGGCCATATGAACTACCTGCACATATCAGGCAGAACTGGGGTGCTGAACGTGCGTCCCCGCGTGTGTTGTTCAGGGTCGCGAGCATCGTGTGGTCCCCAACTGGTCCCCACGGGGATCGGGTCAGACCCTTGAGCGGTGCCTCCCGCATCCTCACAGTCGGGGATTTTGGCGTTTTCCGGTGCGCCAGCATGATCAGCAGGCACGCTCAGGACTGTTTCGAAGATCGATGCAGTTCTCAAGGTGCCTGTTGTCACTCCGTCCCCGTTTCGGCGAGCAAGTCCCGTCTCTAACCGCGCAGATCACGCGGGCGAGCAGCCCGGGCGGTACGACGGCGGTGTGGGTGTGAAACCCGCTGGACGGACTGTGGTGCGACGAAGACTTCACGAGCTGGTGCCCGCGCGACAGACGCCCCGGCATCTCGCCCACCCCTTCGGCGACCGTCTGTGTGTTGCAACTCCCGCTCGGTCCGTCGGACCGTCAGGCGGCGAATGCGGTCCACTGCCGCATCGATTTCACATACGCCCTGGCCATGGAACTGGACGATCCCGGCTCGCGTCGCAGCATGGTGGCCGATTCCCGCGAGCGCCTCGCCCGGGATGATCACGCCGACCGTCTTCTCGATCTGGCGCTCGGGCGCCTGAAGGGGACTGGACTTATGCGCGCGCACCACTCACCGAGTAGCGCCTCACCGATGCCGGCCAGCTGACGAAAGCATCGGTCTGCCGCTTACCAAGATCTCCCGCCAGATCGGCCTGCCCAGCCCCGGCCGCTTCGCGCGGGCGCTTCGCGCGAGTGGCGCGTACGCCTCGCCTCCACCGGGGCGTAGGGCTCCGGGCGTCCGAGTCACCAACCTTGCTGGGGTTCGCCCAGCGGAAGTCCGGAGTCGCGGAGCCAGGCTTCGCCCTCGGGCGTCCAGGCGACGCGGGGACCGAGGGAGACCCAGACGCCGAACTCGCCGGGGGACGGCTTGGCGATCTGCTCCAGCCAGACGCTGTTCAGGCAGAGTTGCACGCCGCAGTCCTTGAACTCGGGGAGGCCGCGCCAGCCACAGTCCCATCTGACCTTCAGGGTCAGCGGCCCGAGCACCGAGACCATCTGGTCCAGTTCCTCCTCGGTGCAGTTCTCGTCGGGCTCGCTGTAGGGATGGCCGAAGGGCAGGGCCGAGTCCAGCGTGAGGGTCAGCCCCTCTGGCAGCGGCCAGAGTTCGGCCAAGTCGGGGCGGAGCCTTAGGTACCCCGCGAACGAGGAGTTCGGCTCTTCGTTGTCGAACGTGATGACGCTTTGCCGCCGCAGTTCGTCCAGGGCAGCACCAACGCCGGGCCGTCCCTGGTTCCCGTAGATGCGTGCCGTGTCGAAAGCTTGGAGGGCGTGTGCGTACTGCTCGGCCGTGGTGACCGGCTTCAGTTGGGGCCAGGGGAGGGCGGTCCAGTCAGCCAGGTCGTGCATGATCGCCCGCGCCCGCGTCAGGGCACTCGGGGCGTCGAGAAAGGATTCGCGCACTCGGTAGAGCGTCGAGGACAAGGAACGTGCCTTTCGGACAGGGCCAGGGGCGGACGCGCCTCTACGGCATGCGTCCGCCCCTGCCCCGGGTTACGGTCTGAGGTCATTCAGCGCCGGGCGGTTCAGTAGGAGTACCCGTTCGACGAATGGTAGGTGTGGTCCTCGACATAGCCTTCGTCGGCATTGGCGCCCAAGTCGAAGGTCCCCAGACTGTTGCCGCTTTCGCTGAAGACCCGCAGACGGAACCCGCTGATCGACTTCACTCCGCCCCTGCGGGCGTCCTGATAGCTGCGAACCCACTGCTTGACCTCCGGAGGATCGGCCAGGTCGGGGACCTGGATGAAGATCTCGTCGACGTCCGTGCCGCCCTTCCAGTCCTGCCGCCAGCGCAACTGCTTGACGGCACTGTCAAGTTGCCCGGTGAACCTCCCCTCGTCGGCCTCTCCGATGGTCTTGACCTCGCCGTAGCCGACGATGTCACCCTGCTGGTCGAGGTATTCGAGGTCAGCGTTCTTGACCCTGTCTTTCCCCTTGGCTCCTGGCTTGCTCGTGAGCTCGTTCTCCTTGGGCATCACCCGGGCACGAGTCCCTTCCGGGGCACCGTCCAACGCGCGGTAGGCATTGTCCAGAGTGAGCTGCGGATTGTTCTTGCCGTCGGTGTGCTCCTCAACCAGGGCCCGCGCATCCCCGTCCCGGCTCGGGTCCTCGGAGGACGAGCTGTCGGAGCCGCCCCCGTCGCCGCCGCCATCGCCGTTCTGGACGGCGTAGGCAATGTTGGGTGCGGCGACCGAGGCGGCTACCGTGGTGGTACCGGTGATGGCGAGTGCGGAGCCCGCGAGGATCAGCGCCTCGCCCGGTCCGAGCGCCCCGATGCCGCTCGCGAGGAGCGCGCCACCCAGGGCCGCGGTCTTCCCGCACGCCAACGGCACCACCCAGAGCACGGCCAACCGCCAGCTCTACGCCTTCTCGGTACCGGTCGACCCGACCCGCACCATCGCCTCGGTCACCATGCCCGACCTGACCGGCGCGGCCGGACCGAGCGAGTCCACCCTGCACGTCTTCGCCCTGGGCACCCGCAACACCACCGCGGGCACCACCGAGGCCAACGGCAGCTACGCCGCCGCTCCGGCCGGGCAGTCCTGGACCGGCGCCTGGTCCAGCGCCACCGAGGACAGCTATGGGCTGCCGGGCGGCGGCACCTTCTCCAACCAGACCATCCGCCTGGCCCTGAAGCCCTCGGTCTCCGGCGGCACCGTCCGCGTCAAGCTCGACAACGCGCTCGGGACCGACAAGCTCTCCATCGGCCACGCCACCGTCGCCCTCAGCTCCACCCCGAGCGCGATCGGCTCAATCCCGGCCGGCACCCCGACGACGCTCAAGTTCGGCGGCAGCCAGTCGGTCACCGTCCCCGTCGGCGGCATGGTCTACAGCGACCCGCTGGCGTTCACCGTCACCGCAGGCCAGTACCTGCTGGTCTCCTACCAACTCAGCAACGCCGTCCCCTACCTGGTGCAGCACTCCTACGCGGGCGGCTCCTACGAGTACATCACCGCGAGCGGCACCGGCGACCTGACCACCAGCACCAGCGCTACGCCCTTCACCACCAACGCGGTCGCCTACGGCAACTTCACCGATCTGGTCACCGACCTGGACGTGCAGTCGGCGAGCGTGCCCACCGAGGCCGTGCTGGGCGACCACCTAGTCGACCCGTTCCAGCCCGGCACCACGCTGCCCAACTCCAACGGGTACCGGGTGGCCGACGGGCTGACCGCCGCCGAGCCCTCGACGCCCACCCCCTACGGCGTCATCGCCGAGGGCATCGAGTCCAACCAGCTCATGACCGACAACCCAGAGACCTACAACGGCAGTGTCATCGGAGGGCCTTCGGTGCTCTCCCGCCTCGACCGCGACATCCTCGACCAGCCCGGCATCTCCACCGTCATCGTGGACGACGGCCTCGAGGACCTGCTGGCCGGGGCCACCAGCGACGACCTGGACGCCAACGGCTACACCGCACTCGTGGAGCAGCTCCAGGGCTGGGGCATCAACGTGGTGCTCACCTCGCTGACGCCCTGCGAGGGCTTCACCGGTGACGGTGCCACGCCCAACGCCCCCTGCACGAGCACCACGGACACCAACCGAACGGACGTCAACGCCTTCCTCGGCGGCATGAATCTGGGCAACCCCTGGGCCTCTCCGGCCGTCTACTTCGCCGACCTCGACGCGGCCGTGGCCGTGACGGACTCGGCCACCGGTGAGGAGAAACTGGCGGCGGCAGCCGACGGCGGCGACCACGTCAACCTGTCCAACCCCGCCTTCGGCGCGCTCACCACGGCCCTGCTCTCCCCCATCGACACCTGGAACCTGGACGACGGCGGCGGCATGCCGGTGGCCACCGACACTGCCGCGACCGACACCCTCAACACCCTCAACGCGGCGGGCGCCAACCCGAACCTCGGCAACAACCCGCTCACCCTGACGGGCGGCGCGACCTGGGCCACCGACGCGACCCGGGGCACCGTGCTGAGCCTGGACGGCAGCACCGGCTACGCCGTCAGCCCCAACCCCCAAGTGGTGGACAGCACGGGCAGTTTCACCCTCTCCGCATGGGTGAAGCTCAACGCTGTCGGCACCGCCAACCAGACCGTCCTCGCGGAGGAGGGCACCCAGAACAGTCCGTTCTACCTGCAATACAACCACTCCCACACCGGCAGCCCCGGCTGGGCCCTGGGCTTCACCAGCGCCGATACCCCGAGCCCGACCTTCGCCTTCGCCTACACCGCGGGCGCCTCGGCCAACACCTGGACCCACCTGGTCGGCGTCTACAACGCCGCCACCAGGACCGCCCAGCTGTACGTGAACGGCACCCCGGCCGGCACCGCCACCGGCGTCACCCCGTGGGCGGCCACCGGAAGCCTGGTCATCGGCCGGGGGCTGTACAACGGCAGCCAGGACGACTGGGTGAACGGTTCCGTGAGCGGCGTCCAGGCGTACGACTACGCCCTGACGGCCAATCAGGTCTCCGCGCTGTACCAGAGCATCCCCTGAACCTGACGGTCTGACAGCACCACCGGGGCGGTCCGCGCATGCGGGCCGCCCCTCGACTCCAGGAGGTGTCGTTGCCGAAGCCTCCTTACCCGTTTTCAACGCTCGGGGCGAGGAACCGCGGGTCGCGGTGGCGCGGCCGGGTGCCCTGTTCCCCGGGCGCCTGGCGGGCAGGCCGCCGAGAGCCGCCCCGCCCGCCAGGCGAACGAAGCGGACCATGGTGCACTTTCGAAGCTGGAACCTCAAGGAGCACAGGGAAACAGCTAAAAGACGAGCTGCTGTCGGACTGGGCGGAGGCCGCGGCGCGAAGATCGGACGCCTTCAAGCCCTACCTCTCGTGTCCATTGAGCGGTGTGCACCGTGGAGTTGCTGGTCACGGTCCGGTGTATGCGTGGCTCGGAGTGCTCGCGCTGGTCGTGGACGGATGACTTCGACAACGATGGTCGGTCACCGGGAGACTTCGCGGTTCGCCGGCACCAGCAGAACCCTCATCAGGGCGGTCGCCCACCTCAGGTCGGCGCGGCCCTTGCCGAGGGCCCGCCAGTCTTAAGGTGGGCGAAGCCGTGCTCAGCGAACGAGCTGTACAGCCCACCTTGACTGAGTCAAGGTGGGCTTCGGCCGCGTTCAAGCGGAACTGGTCCCCACCCGGTCCCCGGAAATGATCAAAAGGCCACTCCAGAACCTGTCTGAAACGGCCTCTGACCTGCGACTTCGAAAAGTCGGGACGACAGGATTTGAACCTGCGACCCCTTGACCCCCAGTCAAGTGCGCTACCAAGCTGCGCCACGTCCCGATGCGGCTCACTCGCGGTGGCCCGCGTGTTCGCGCACTCGAACCCTACCGCACTTCGGTGGACGGCCGCACACACACGGTCATCGTCGCAGCGCAGCAGGGGTCGCCGTCCGGGCGCGGCAGGGGCCATCGGCCGACGCGGCGGGGGTCGTCGCCCACGGGACCGGTCAGGCGTTGGGGTCGAACGGGATGCCGGCCGGCTTGGCCTTCGTCAGGTGGGAGTTGAAGTTGCCGTCCTTGAGGCCGAACACGGCGCTGCCGAAGTCGTAGGCGCTCAGCTTGTCGCGCAGCCCGGCGGGGTAGCCGTTCCAGCCGACCAGCGTCGGGAACTGCCAGGTGTGGTACGAGTTCTCCGGCGGCTCGTCGTTGGTGTTCGCGGGCCGGAAGCAGTGCGTGCCGATGCCGTCCTTGTGGTAGACGACCTTGGGGTGCGTTCCGTCCCAGCGGATCTGGTCTCGGGTGTAGATGTTGAAGTTGCCGTGGGCCGAGGTGGACACGTACTTGGCCTCGTTGTCCTGGACCCACACCACGACGTGCTCCCAGTCGTTGCGGTGCCCGCCGAGGCCGCTGCCGACGACCGCCTGGTCCTTCTCCATGAAGAGGCCGTAGATGATGGCGCACCAGCCGTTGTTGCACTTCTCGCGGGAGTACCCGTTGGTGTTGTCGAGGTCCCAGGAGTCGTGGCAGTGGCCGTTCAGGGCCCCGGAGGGATTGAGACCGGGGTTGATGGTGCCGTCGGGGCCGATGGCGGGCGTCGGGTAACAGCCGTCGGTGTCGTAGTCGAAGGCCGGCTGGAACGTCGACTCCAGTCCGTCCGCGTTCCCGGGCAAGGCCGTGGGCGGGTCGGCGAGGGCGCTGCCCGGGAAGGCGACGACCAGCGCGACGGCGCTGCCCAGGATGAGCGAGACCTTGCGGGCCCGCGAGCTTCTTGTCACTGCTTCCTCCAGATCGACCGCGGCGTGGGGGCAGGGCAGACCAGGCGGTCGTCTTGGCATGCCCAGATCAGCCTTCCGGGCGGGCGCGAAAAACACCAGAGGTAGCGGGTGTCAGAGCGATGACGGATGCACCAATGGGGAGGGTGGGGCGGCCTGTGGGGAGCCGCCGGACCGATTCGGAGCACAACTCCCCTGCCTGACAGTCAAGTTACTGTCAGGCAAGTCGCTGTCAGGCAAGGAAGTCCCTAGGAGTCAGAAACCCCTAGATGAGTAGTTCCGATGTGGCTCAGTGGTCGTAGGCGGTCAGTGATCGGGTGATGGGTGCGCCAGTGTTTCGGTTGTGCCAGATCGCGCAGGTCATCGCCAGGATCCGCTGGGCCACCCGGACTCCGACGCCTTCGATGGTGCGTCCGCCGTGCTGTTCGAGGTCGAGCTGGCCCTTGAGGGTGTCGTTGACCGACTCGATGAGCTGGCGGACCGTCTTGAGGAGGGGTTCGGCCGGATGCGGGGTGCCGCGGTTGCGGTAGGAGGGCCGCAGCAGGCTGATGCCGCGGGCGGCAAGGAAGCGGTCAAGTTCGGCGGCAGTGTAGCCCTTGTCGGCCAGGATCAGCAGGCCTGGACGGGCTGCCAGGTGGGGCTCGTTGCCGATCAGGGCGGCCAGCACCTGCCGTTCGTCGATCTTGGGATCGGCCAGGGCCCAGGTGACGGGCAGGCCGGCCGGGGTGCACACCAGGTGCAGTCTCAGACCCCAGAAGAAACGGGAGTGGGAGTGGCAGTAGCCGTAGCCCGCCCAGCCGGCCAGGTCCGAACGCCGCACGGTCTCGCGCGAGCGGGCGCACTCGACGGGGGTGGAGTCCACGATCCACACATTGTCCAGCCACAGGTCGCAGTCCGCGGCCAGGGACCGGATGGCCCGTTTGACCAGGGGCAGAGCAGCCCGCAGGCGCTTGTTGTAGGCCGGCCGTTGCGGCAGATACGGGAACATCCCGTGCAGATGCGCGTGGGCGAAGCGCAGCCAGCGGGCCTCGCAGTGAAAGCCCAGAATCGCCTGGGCCACGGCCAGCGTCACCAGTTCCGCGTCGGTCAGACGAGGCGGTCGCCCACGCCATCGCGGGGTCTTCGAACGGTCATCGACATGCACGTACAGGTGCCGTCAAGAGGGTGTCTAAATCGGTCGCCACAACCCGATGCTGGACACCCTCCCCACGTCTGAGAACCCCGCAATCGGAACTACTCGTCTAGTAGGGGAAGTCGTAGGAGATGAAGGCGAGGCAGACGACCGTTCCGTCCTCCTCCAGTGCCTCGTAGCCGTCTCGTTCTTCCTCATTGACCGGGAAGAACAGGGCGTTGCCACCGCGGTCCGGATCGGTGACGATCTCGGCGTAGTTGACCCGGCGGCCCTGGCCGTCGCCGGCCGCGATGATCCGCTTGACCTCGCGGAGATCGGCCTCGGCATCGCGGCCGCCGACGTGCAGCGGATCGAACGGATCGCCGCACAGGACGGCGTATCCGTCCAGCGCCGCCGGTTCGTAGCCGTTGTACCCGTCGTTCCAGTCGGCCGCGACGATCCGGGCGGGATCCGCCAGCGGCAGGACGACCATGCTGACCCGGGCCACCGCCGGTTCGTCGCCCACCTGAGACCAGTAGAAGCCCGCGTACACCGGAGCCTTGCCGGGGCCGGAGAGCAGGCCGCCGTGACCCCATCGACCGGTGGTCGCCATCCCGTACCAGGTGACCGTCTCCGCCAGTTCCAACTCTCCGACGCACGCGAACCATTCCGGCCGCGTCATTCCCTTCTCACCGTCCCGATTGACGTGATCCACCCACCGCCATAACAGGGCGTCCATGGTGGCCGCTGGGGTGGCGGAAGCGGGCGAATCCTTGGCTGCTGTCATGGCTCACAGCATGGCAGGGGGGTGTGACAGTCCCGCCGCGTCCAGGCGGGTGGCCGACGACAAGTCGCAGCTGTGCGTGCCACACCCCGCGTGTGTGCGCGATCGGCCGGACAGGTCCTGGACGTGCCCCGGGTCGGCGCGGCTCACTGATGCTGGACCGGCGGGCAGTTGCCGGTCTCCGCGCCGATGGTGTTGATGTCGGCGCTGGACCGTGAGTCCCCCGCGTAGTCGATGTCGCTGCTGATCCGTGAGCACGGGCAGCACCGTGTCGAAGTCCTCTTTGTCCTACGGCGGACGCACCATCGAAGGCGTCGGAGTCCGGGTGACCCAGCGGATCCTGGCGATGACCTGCGCGATCTGGCACAACCGAAACACTGGCGCACCCATCACCCGATCACTGACCGCCTACGACCACTGAGCCACATCGGAACTACTCATCTAGAAGGCTGCTGAAAATCTGGGGTTTTGGCCCCGGCTCGGTGGGGTCGGGGCCAGTCTTGTAGGCATGCAGGGGGAATGGGCCGGGGAGATGGTCGGGCCGGATGTGTGGGAGACCTGCCGGGAGTTGATCCCGGCGGGGAGTGTGTTCGCGTTCCTGGCCGAGCATCGCGAGGTGCTGTTTCCGCCGGGGATGTTCGCCGACATGTATCCCTCGTCCAACGGCCGTCCGAGTCTGCCGCCGCAGGTGCTGGCCGCGACGGTGGTGCTGCAGAGCCTGCACGGGCTGTCGGACTTCGAGACGGTCCAGGAACTGCGGTGTGACCTGCGGTGGAAGGCCGCTTGCGGGCTGGGCCTGTACGACATGGCGTTCGATCCGTCGCTGCTGACGTATTTCCGGCGCCGGCTGCGTCACTCGGCCGATCCGACGCGGATCTTCACCAAGGTCAAAGAGGTCGTGGCCGCGACCGGCGTACTCAAGGGCAGGCAGCGGCGGGCGCTGGACTCCACCGTGCTTGATGACGCGGTGGCCACCCAGGACACCGTCACCCAGATCATCTCGGCCATCCGCCGGGTGATCCGGGAGGTCCCCGGCGCGGAGGAGAGCGCGGAGCAGTGGTGCACGGCGCACGACTACACCGACCCGGGCAAGCCGAGGATCGCCTGGGACGACGAGGCCGCCCGCGCCACGCTGGTCGACGCGCTGGTCACCGACGCCCTCAACCTGCTCGGACGCCTGCCCGAACAGGAACTGGGTGAGAGGGCGGCGAATGCGGTGGGCCTGCTGGCCCTGGTCGCGGGCCAGGACGTGGAACCGGCCGACGACTCCGACGGCCGCGACGGCCGCTGGCGCATCGCCCGGCGCACGGTGGCGGACCGGACCGTGTCCACCGTCGATCCCGACGCACGGCACATCCACAAGAACCGAACCCGACACCAGGACGGATTTAAAGGGCATGTGTCCTTCGAGCCGGAGACCGGGCTGTTCACCGCGGTTGCCCTCACCGGCGGCTACGGCCCCGGCAACCACGAGGCCGCTGTCGCCTGCGATCTGCTGGCCGACGAGCACGAGGGCCAGGAGTTAACAGTGCTCGGCGACTCCGCCTACGGCACCGGCCGTCTGCGCGAACAGCTGCAGGCCGACGGGCACACCCTGGTGATCAAACCGCCGCCGCTGCGGCAGGCCGTCCCCGGCGGCTTCGCCATCGACGACTTCCGCATCGATACGGCGTCCGGCACCGCGACCTGCCCGGCCGGACACACCGCCAACCTCGGCCAGGTCAAAGCGGACGGCGCCCGCACCGCCCAGTTCAAACGTGTCTGCACCGGCTGCCTCCTGCGCGGACGCTGCACCACCTCCAGGACCGGACGCACCCTCAACGTCCACCCCCAGCACGAACTGCTGGCCACCGCCCGGGCCCAGGCCGCCACCGATGTGGCCTGGCAGCACGAATACCGCAGATGGCGGCCACCAGTCGAACGCGCCATCGCCTGGCTGGTCGCCAAAGGCCACCGCCGGGTCCCACACCGGGGCGTCATCGCCAACAACATCTGGCTCCACCACCGTGCTGCCGCCCTCAACCTCCGCCGACTGATCAACCTCGGACTCACCCGGGCCAACGGCAGTTGGCACCTCACCCCGGCCACCGCATAAGCAAGAAGGGCCGCCCGGCCTACGGCCGGACAGCCCCACGACAAGATTTTCAGCAGCCTTCTAGGAGTCCTCGCGCCGCGGCTCCCATCCCTCGTACGCGGCCGTCAGCAGCCCCAGGACGCCGTGCGCTGTGACCTCACGCGGGTTGGGGTAGGACTCCGCTGCGATCTGGGTCGCCGCGCGGGCCAAGTCGGCCTCCTTCAGACCGAGTTCGGCGAGCGAGCCGGGAGCGCCGAGGCCGCCAGCGAGCTCCCGCAGGGCGCGGGGGACGTCGTCGGTGTCCATGGCCCGCGACAGGACGGCGATCGCCTCCGGAGCGGCGGGCGCGTTGTAGGCGAGGACGTACGGGAGGACCACGGTGTGGGTCTCGGCGTGCGGCAGACCGAAGGTGCCGCCGAGGACATGGCACACCTTGTGATGCAGGCCCATCGTCGTCGCGCCGAGGCAGGCACCGCAGAGCCAGGCGCCGTATAGGGCCCGGCCGCGCGCCTCCGGGTCAGCGGGGGCCGCGGCCACCTCGGGAAGGGCGCCGGTCATCGCCCGTACGCCCTCCTCGGCCATCAGGGAGACGAGCGGGGAGCCATCGGGGGCGTACAGCGCCTCGACCGCGTGCGCGAGGGCGTTGACGCCGCTGGTCACCGAGAGCGGGACCGGGAGGCCGAGGGTGAGCTCGGGGTCGTAGACGACGCAGCGTGGCAGTACGGAGGAGTCGCGTCCGGTGCGTTTGACCCCGTGTTCCGTCAGGCCCCACACGGACGTCATCTCGGAGCCCGAGTACGTGGAGGGAACGGCGATCAGCGGCAGGCCGGTACGCAGCGCGACCGCCTTGCCGAGGCCGATCGCGGAACCGCCCCCGACGGCGACACAGCCGTCGGCGCCGGCCGCCCGCGCCACCTCGACCGCCTCGTCGGCGACCTCCACGGGTACGTGCATCCGGGCGCCCGTGTGCACCCCCACGCAGCTGTCGCCGAGCGCGTCCGCCACCGACCGCGCGACCTCCACGCCCCGGCTGCCGCACACCACGAGCACCCGGTGCAGCCCGAGCCGCGCGGCCTCCCTCGGTGTCGCGGTCACCGAGGCGCCGGGCCGGAAGACGACCCGGGCGGGCCGGGTCTCGTAGGAGAAGTCGAGCGGGGTGGTCATGGGGCTTCCTCCATGGATACTCCGGCCTTCGGGCCGTGCTGGGGGTACCTCCCGCTTGCGGGGGAGAAACGACCCTGCCGCTGAACGTCCGTGAATGGACCTGCGAGTGCGGCACGGTGCACGACCGCGACGCGAACGCGGCGCAGAACATTCTCGCGGCCGGGCTGGCCGTGGCTGCCTGTGGAGACGGTGTAAGACCTCAACGGGAGTCCTCCCGGACGGGGCGGTCGTCGATGAAGCAGGAACCCCAGCGGGCAACCGCTGGCCCCCCCGCCTCTAGGCAGCGGAGGAAGTCAATCCGGCTCCAGGACGAGTTCGAAGTGGGCGTGCCGGAAGGGGTTCGCGACGCCGAACTCCCGTGCCAGCGCGGGGTCGTCGGTCTCGGCGAAGTCCTGGACGAGGCTCCGCTTGACGGCGAAGACGGCGTCGGAGTCCAGATAGGGGCTGCCCGCCACGAAGATGTGCGTGGTGACGGGGGCGTGGCCCTCGGCCGAGGCGATGAAGTGGATGTGGGCGGGGCGGTAGGGGTGGCGGCCGGCGGCCGCGAGCAGGGCGCCGACCGGGCCGTCGGTGGGGATCGGGTACGGGCTCGGAACGCAGGTGCGGAACCGGAAGCGGCCCTCGGCGTCCGCCGTGAAGAGGCCGCGTCCGTTGCCGGGCGGCTGGACGTCCGGCCGCTGGACGTCGTAGAAGCCCTCGCCGTCCGCCTGCCACACGTCGAGGACCGCGCCGGGCAGCGCAGTGCCGTCCCGTGACAGCACCCGGCCGCTGACCACGCACGGCTCGCCGGCGCCCACCAGGTCGATGGTCGCGCCGAGTTCCCGTACGGGCGACGCCGTCATGTGGAACGGGCCGAGGACCGTCGACTCCGTCGCGGCCGGGTCACGGTCGCCGTTCAGGTTCTCCAGCAGCATGGAGACGCCGAGCACGTCCGACAGGAGGATGAACTCCTGGCGGGTGTCCGTGCACATCCGGCCGGTCGCGGTGAGGAAGCCGATGGCGCCCTCCCACTCCCCCGTCGTCGGCCTTGTCTCGCGGACGAAGGCGTGCAGGTGGCGGGTGAGCGCGCCGAGCAGCTCCCGCAGCCTCGGGTCGGCCGTGCCCGCGAAGCTGTCGACGACAGCGTCGGTGATGTCCGTGGTGAATTCCTTGGCCATGCCGCTCCCGTGGTCCCGCCGGTCGTCCTGCCGGGCGGATACCAGGCTACGAGGCCGCCGGGGCTCACAGTTCGAAGCCGGCGATCCTCTCCGCCTCGTCCGGCCCCGGTTCGCGTACACGTGCGGCCGAGCGGCATGGCCGACAATGTGTCGCTGAGGACGCGCGATGACCCTTTCCGTGGGGCATCGTTGACCTGGAGCATCACGCCCGCACCGGACGCACGGAAAGTATGATCAAGCAATGTCTGACTTGACCGAAACCACGCCCGGCTGGCTGTCCCGTGACGAACTGGAATCGGCCCGCGCCCGCATGCCGATCCTGTACGTCGAGGCCGTACCGGTGCGCGTCGACGACAACGGCGAAGTCACCCACATCGGGCTCCTGCTCCGTATCGGTCCGGACGGGACGGTCAGCCGTACCCTCGTCTCCGGCCGGGTGCTGCACCACGAGAAGGTTCGCGACGCACTGCTGCGCCATCTGGAGAAGGACCTCGGCCCGGTGGCACTCCCCCGGATCCCGGCTTCGCTGCATCCCTTCACCGTCGCCGAGTACTTCCCGACGCTGGGCGTCACCCCGTTCCACGACCCGCGCCAGCACGCCGTGTCCCTGGCGTACATCGTGCCGGTGACCGGTGACTGCCGCCCCCGGCAGGACGCCCTCGACCTGGTCTGGTTCAGTCCGGAGGAGGCCGCGTCACCGGTGGTCACCGACGACATGCCGGGCGGTCACGGCGTGCTGCTGAGGCAGGCGCTGGCGTACGTCGGACGTATCGCCTGACGCGGAGAGCGGGAGAACCGACGGACACCCCGGACACCGTCCGGCGCCGGGCCCGGCCGGGACCTGCCCGGCGCCGCCCGACGGGTTGGGACGACGGTCCATGGGCGCACACCGACGGACCGTCACCACCCGTCCTACCGGCCGCTCCACACCGGGCTGCGCTTCTCGGCGAAGGCGGCTGCGCCCTCACGCGCGTCCTCGGAGACGAAGACCGGCGCGATGATCCGCTCCTGCTCCTCCCAGCCCTCGGCGAGGGTCCAGTCGGCGCTGGAGCGGGCGATCCGCTTCGTCGCGGCGACCGCGAGCGGGCCGGCCGACGCCACCCGCGCGGCCAGCTCCAGCGCGCCCTCCAGCGCCTTCCCCTCGGGCACCAGCCGGTTGACCAGGCCCACCTCCGCGCCACGCTGGGCGGTGATCGGATCGCCGGTGAGGAGCATCTCCATGGCGATCGCGTACGGGATGCGGCGGGGCAGCAGCAGTGCGCCACCGGCGGCCGCCACGAGGGAGCGGGTCACCTCCGGGACGCCGAACCTGGCCGTGTCGCCCGCGACCACCAGGTCGCAGGCGAGGAGCAGCTCGAACCCGCCGGCCAGCGCCCAGCCCTCGGCCGCGCCGATCAGCGGCTTCTTCGGCGGGGTGATGGTGATGCCGGCCAGTCCCCGGCCCTCGATCGCGGGGCTCTCGCCCCTGAGGAACGCCTTGAGGTCCATCCCGGCGGAGAACGTCCCGCCGGCGCCGGTCAGGACACCGACCCCCACACGCGCCAGGTCCTAGCCGAATACCAGAAGCCCTACAACATGCATCGCCCCCACCGCAGCCGAAACCAACTACCGCTCCGAGCCCAGGAAGAGCCACCTCCGGCTCAAGCATGTGGCGCCCACAGACTTCTCCGCACCGTCGTCCTCGGCGGTGTGATCAGCGAGTACCGGTACGCCTCTTGACCAATGGCGATGATCATTCGAGCACCACAGGATGAAGACTGCGGCAAGGTGGGGCCGACGCAGCGTCAGTCGGTCCCCTTCTTCTCGAAGCGGCGGCTGCGATTGTTCTCCAGCGTCTCCAACTGAAACCACTCCGGGTGTGCGTTGACCCAGCGGTTGAACTGCTCCTGGTTCATGCCCTGCTCGGCGGCTTCCAGAACGAGTCGGCGATTTTCTCTGCCCCACACGTGGCCGTATTCCGGAGTCCCCTCGATGACTTCCTCCGTGTTGGCATCGAGGAACTTCCCGTTCAGCGTCTTGGCCGCCTTCCTGATGGTTGCCTTCGTCGCCTCCCACAAGTTCGGGCGGCCGAGTCCCAGGGACGCGAAGACCTTCCCTTCTGCCACTTTCGTTTTCTCTGCCTTTTCCCGGTATCCCCCCAGTTCATCCCCCTCCTTCAGCTCGGCCACCACCTTTTGGGCCGCGGTCAGTTCCTTCTGCGCGGCTGCATGGGCATCGCTGCCGGCCGGGCTTCCCGCGACCTTCCGCCTGAGCTCGATGACTTTTCTCACCGCCGCGAACTCGGCCTCCTTCACTTCAGCGATCTTCGTCTGGATCTCCGTCATCGCCGCCGACAGTTCGTTCAACTGCTTGCGAGCCTGCTCCTCCAGAGTCCGGCGCCGCGCGCCCACCATCCTCTTCTTCATGAAGGCCTGCTCTTCGGCGAGCGCCTGGCGGGCCTGGTTTTCGGGGCCGAGGCTCTTCTTCCCCTGTTCGATGGCCGATTTCAGCTGTTCTGGATTCTTGGCTGCCGCCACCTTCTCGACGGAGCCGTCGACGCCTCTCACGAAGGTGTCGACCTTCTTCGCCGCCTCCGCCGGGGCTTCCCGCAACGCCTGGAGCGTGTTGCGCCGGAGCTGCTCCGCGATGTTCGCCCCTTCCGGCGTCGCCGCCGCCATCTGCTGCATTCCCTTCGCCTGCGCGGGCGGAATGCCAAGATCGGCAAGCTTCGGGTCTCCGTCGGCCAGGTGCTGCGCAAACTCCTCGCCCGACATGGCCTCCACATACTTCGCCTCCGCCGCGACTTCGTTCGTCTGCTCCGCCAGGGCCTCGGGCAACCCCCCCTTCGACGCGCGGAGCTTGCCGAGCAGGTCGGCCTTGACGCCCTGCCATGCCGGGCCGATGCCGCTCTTCTCCAGCAGGGCGTTCTGCGCCGCGGTCAGCGCCGCCCCCACGTTCTGGTAGCGGCCCGGCAACGGCATCCGGGCGACGATCTTCGCGACCACCGTCAGCGCCAGCATCACAGCGGCCACGACGACCTGGACCTGGGCCGCCGCCGCCCCGGCCGTCTGCGTCTTGAGCTCCTCGGGGCTCTTGGCTTCACCCGCGGCCTTGATGCGCAGTTCGGATTCCGCCGCCGACACTGCAATGGTCGCCGCGGCCGTCGCAAGACCGAACGCGGCCATTTCGATCAGGTTCACGCCGGGGACGAACAGGAGCGCGACGAACACTACGGAAGCGGCGGCTGCCACGTACTTGTTGTAGGCGCCTGCGGCACCCGCGAGACGGGCGTAGGCGCCTCTTTTCCCGTCGGCAGCCTCCTTCACGGCGTCGACGATCCTTGCGGCCGTCTTGTCCAGGCGGACCATTCCCTCGGCCATACCGACGGCCGTTTCTCCTGGGTGCTCCGCCATGTGCTCCAGCTGGATGTCACGCTGTTGCGCAGCGACTTCCCGAGCCAGCCCCTCCTTCTGGGCAACACTCATGCTGGCGAACTTCTTCTCGTCGAACCGGCTCCACGTCTTGGCCAGCTTCTGCTCGACGGTCTCTTCCTTGCCGGAACCTTCTTTCCCGGATGCGGCGCCCTTTCGCTCGGCATCCGCCTGCGCCTTGATGTTGGATTTGAACTCGGCATACGCGTCGATCGATCGTCCGAACGCGTCCAGGTCGGATGCGAAGTGCTTGGCCAGCGGCTTGTAGACTTGCTGATCCTCCGGCGCCAGCCGATCGAGCCTCGTCGCGATGCGCATGACCTGCTCGAGGTTGGCTTCGTTGCGCGATGCCGCATCCTTCAGCAGGGCCTTGACCGGCTCCGACAACGCGTCGAACTCGGCCTTCAACTGAGCCGGGCTCTTCACCGGCTTCTGCTCGCCCGACTGTCCCGGCTGGCCTCCTTGGCCTTGGCCCGGCAGGTAGGAAACGATCCGGAAGCCGATGACCACCCCTGCCGCGTTGAAGATGGACGTCGCACCCAGCACACGGGTGTGGCTTGCCGTCGGTCCGGTGCCGCTGACCTTTTCGAAGTAGTAGCCGTCCCCGGCGAAGAGAGGGGGGTCGTACTGGCCGGGTTTGAGAATGCCGCGCCGCAGGAGCTCTGCTTCGAGCTTGTCGCCGTCAGGGTCGGCGAGGTAAATGACGAAGCCCCTTTTCGGGGACACCTTGGTGGCTCCTTGGGCCGGGGCCTGCTGTCTTTGGAGCTTCGGACGCGCACCCGCACCGCGGGCTTCCGTCTGCTGAGCCACATGGGTCAGCTCGTGGGCCAGCAGGCGCCGTCCCTCGTGGGTGGCCGGCGCATACATGCCCGGGGCGAAAGCGATGTGCCTCCCGACGGTGTAGGCGAGGGCCCGAACGCTTTGGGCCGAGCGCGCCGCCTCGGCGTCGGTGTGGACCCGCACCCCCGAAAAATCACGTCCGAAGCGCTGCTCCATGAACGCCCGCGCGACAGGTTCCAGGGGCTGTCCCGGCGAACGCAAGACGTCGTCCACCTCTGTCGGCACGGCGGTGGACGCTGCCGGAACCGCCGTTGCCCGCTGAACCCCGGTCCCACGCTCATGTGGGTGTGGTGGCGGCGACCCGGACGGGGCCCTGCCGACCACGTGCTCCGCCACCCGGTCGGCTTCCTGCTCGAAGACGTCGCCGGACGATCGTGCAGCCAGCCGGGGCTGAAGCCGCTCCGCCGTGGCAGAGCGCACCGGGACACGGGTGAAATCCGCGATGCGGAGCACGTACGGGGCATCAGGCGGTCCGGAGGCTCCGTTGGCGGTCCGTTCCCCCATGGCGGCCGCCCCCAGCGATGCGGACCGGAACTGGGACTGGCTCTGGGGGCCGCTCGGCGAACGGGGGGCGGGGCGATGCTCCGGTTGTGGCGTATGCGGTGCGGCGTGGGTTCTGGACACTGTCCATCCCAGAGAATTGTTAGACGCTGTCCTCGGCGTCCCAACGTCAGCACATTGATGGTGGCGCCCCGATTGTTAGATCAATCCACATGCAAACCGTCCGCCCGCGTGGCGGCAACCTCAAGTCCGCCGCCCGGCGTCAATCGGGCACCGGCCGGAGCGACCGGGGCGACCGACGGCTAGGACCTGGACAAGATCACGGCCGCCAGGGCGGCGCTTTCCGCACACTTCAGCGTGCTGCGCGCACCACGCTCGCTGCCGAGCCCGATCGCCGTGACCCGCTGACCTCGGTCAAGTACGCCGGTCCCCAACTGGTCCCCAAAAATGATCAAGGGCCGGTTTCGGATACCTCCGAAACCGGCCCTGACCTGCGACTGTCTCCAGTCGGGACGACAGGATTTGAACCTGCGACCCCTTGACCCCCAGTCAAGTGCGCTACCAAGCTGCGCCACGTCCCGGTGCTTCACCCGCGGTGACCCGCGGGATCGTGCGAACAGAACTTTACCCCACGCCGGGGGCTGCTCCGCAGGGGGCCGGGGGCGCGCGACAATCGGCGTATGACCGGGACATCTGAGACGCGGCGGGCCGGCGGACGGGATCGGGACACCGACGGGCGGGCACGGAACGCCCGGCCCCGCGACGGACTGGGACGCCCCCTGCCGTACGGCGCGGACGGCGTGGAGCGACAGCCGGAGGGGGTCGTGCGCGGCCCCGGGGAGACGGTCGCCGAGGCGCAGGCGCTGCTGGACGCGGGCAGGCCGTTCCACGCGCACGAGGTCTTCGAGGACGCCTGGAAGTCCGGCCCGCAGGACGAGCGGGGGCTCTGGCGGGGGCTGGCCCAGCTCGCCGTGGGGCTCACCCACGCGGCCCGGGGAAACGCGACGGGCGGCGTACGGCTGCTGCGCCGCGGCGCGACGGCGGTCGAGGAGTGGGCCTCGGGGACCGGCCGACTGCGACCGTACGACCTGGACCTCCCTGAACTCACCGCCTGGGCAAGGGAGTTGGCGGGCTTCGTGGAGCGCGACGGCGGGCGGGTCGACGCGGCGGGGTCATCGCCACGACTGCGCGGCCGGGGCGCCTGACGAGGGCATGCCTCGGCACCCGTGCTCGTATGTGTTCGGTGCCCGACCGGGGCACTGTCGGGTGCGGTGCGTCCACTGTCAGTGGCGTGCGGCAGACTCCGGGTGTGCGAAAGATTCATGTCATCGGCATCGGAGCGGGCGACCCCGATCAGCTCACACTGCAGGCGGTCAAGGCGCTGAGGAGCACGGACGTGTTCTTCATCCTGGACAAGGGCGAGGTGAAGTCGGACCTCGTCCAGCTGCGCCGCGACATCCTCGACGCGCACATACCGGAGGGGGCGTACCGCCTGGTCGAGGCCCGCGACCCGGACCGGGACCGGACCGCGGGCGGCTCGGCGTACTCGCCGGCCGTCGGGGACTGGCGCAGCGCCCGCGCGGCCATCTACGAGCGGCTGATCTCCGAGGAGCTGGGCGAGGACGAGAGCGGCGCGTTCCTGGTGTGGGGCGATCCCGCCCTGTACGACAGCACGCTCGGCATCCTGGAGGAGATCCTGGACCGGGGCACGGTGGAGTTCTCTTACGACGTGGTGCCCGGCATCAGCAGCGTCTCGGCGCTCGTCGCCCGGCACCGCACGGGGCTGAACCGGGTGGCCCGGCCCGTGCAGATCACCACCGGGCGGCGCCTCGCGGAGGGCTTCCCCGACGGGGTGGACGACGTGGTCGTGATGCTCGACGCCCACCAGACGTTCCGGCAGTTCGCGGACGAGGACATCGACATCTACTGGGGCGCCTATATCGGCACACCGGACGAGATCCTCGCCTCGGGTCCTCTGGCCGAAGCAGCCCCCCGTATCGAGCGGTTGCGCGCCGAGGCCCGGGAGCGCAAGGGATGGATCATGGACACCTATCTGCTGCGCAGGAATCCGCGGGCGTAGTTCACCGGGCGCCGCATGGTGGGCGCGAGTCCGCGGGCGCGGTCCCGGACAGTGCCAGTGCGGCGGTACGCCGGGCGGGTCGCCCCGCATGCACGGTGAGCCCGCCGGTGTGAGGGTGGCGATTATGACGATCACGGAGGACGCGGCGCCACCCGCGGCGGCGCCCGGACCGCCGGTGCTGGACAACCGCCGCCGCAACGTCGTGTTCGCGACGATCGTGCTGGGCATGCTGCTCGCCGCGCTCGACCAGACGATCGTGGGCACCGCGCTGCCGACGATCGTGTCGGATCTCGGTGGCGCGGCGCACATGTCCTGGGTGGTGACCGCGTACCTGCTGGCCGAGACCGTCGCGACGGTGCTGGTCGGCAAGTTCGGCGACCTGTTCGGCCGCAAGGTGGTCTTCCAGGCGTCGGCGATCATCTTCATCACGGGTTCGTTCCTGTGCGGGCTCGCCACGAACATGTCGCTGCTGATCGCCTGGCGGGCGTTGCAGGGCGTCGGCGCGGGCGGTCTGATGGTGACCTCCATGGCGCTGATCGCGGATGTCATCCCGCTGCGCGAGCGGGGCAAGTACCAGGGCGCGATCGGTGCCGTCTTCGGTGTGGCCACGGTCATCGGGCCGCTGCTCGGCGGACTGTTCACGGACCATCTGTCGTGGCGGTGGGCGTTCTACATCAACGTGCCGCTCGCGATCGTCGTGGTGATCGCGGCGGCCCGCACCATTCCCGTGGTGAAGTCGGTGACCCGGCCGGTCATCGACTATCTGGGGATCGCGCTCGTCGCGGTCGGGGCCAGCGCCCTGATCCTGGCGACGAGTTGGGGCGGCAACGAGTACCCCTGGGGATCGCCGGCCATCATCGGCCTCTTCGTGGGCGGTCTGGTGGCGCTCGGCCTGTTCTGCTGGGTGGAGACGCGCGCGGCCGAACCGATGCTGCCGATGCGGCTGTTCTCCAACCCGGTCTTCACGGTCTGCTCGATCCTCAGTTTCATCGTGGGATTCGCGATGCTCGGCGCGATGACCTATCTGCCGACGTATCTGCAGTACGTGGACGGGAACTCGGCCACCCTCTCCGGTGTGCGCACACTGCCCATGGTCCTGGGGCTGCTCATCGCGTCGGTCTTCAGCGGGAACGTGGTCAGCAAGACCGGGCAGTACCGGATCTTCCCCATCGTCGGCTCCCTGGTGATGGCGGTCGGGCTCTATCTGATGTCGCGTATGGGACCGGACACCGGGGCCTGGCTGGAGTCCCTGTACATGTTCGTGCTCGGCACCGGGATCGGGCTGTGCATGCAGGTGCTGACGATCGCCGTGCAGAACACCGTCGAGTACACCGACCTCGGCACCGCCACGTCCGGGGTCACCTTCTTCCGCACGCTGGGCAGTTCGTTCGGTACGGCCGTCTTCGGCACGATCTACACCAACGCGCTGAAGCCCAACCTGGCCGACGGGGTCAGGGCGGCCGCGGAGACCGGTGCGGCCGGGCCGGTCGTCATCGCCAAGGCGGCGCAGAGTCCGGAGGGGCTGCACAGGCTGCCGTCCGAGGCGGCCGCGCCCATCATCGACGCGTACGCCGACACCATTCACACGGTGTTCCTGTGGACGGTTCCGGTCGCGGTCCTCGGCTTCGTCGTGGCGCTCTTCCTCAAGCAGGTGGAGCTGCGTGACAGCGCGCGCATGGGGTCGACGGACATGGGCGAGGGTTTCGCGTCGCCGTCCACCGCGAACTCCCAGCGGCTGCTGGAGTTCTCGGTCGCGAAAATCCTCGGCACCACGGAGATGGACACCGCGCGACGGATCGTCTCCGAGTCCGACACCCGGCTGGATGTGGCGGGCGCCTGGGCCGTGATGCAGGTGGAGCTGTTCACCCGTATGGTCGGCCACGCCAACCTCGCGCTGATCGCCGCGCGGCGCCATCTGCCTCCCGAGGTGCTCGTCCCGGTGTTCAACCGCATGGTCGAGGAGGGCTATCTGACCCGGCACGGCTCGCTGTTCTCGCACACCGCGGCGGGCGAACGTGAGGCACGGGTGATCAGCGAGGCCTGGGGCCGATGGCTCGCCGAGCGCGTGGAACAGGATGTCGGCCGCCCGTCCGGCACGGAACTGCGCGCCGCCGTCGACACGATCGCCAAGCGTCTGCTGGTCGAGGACCTGACCCAGGGCCTGCCCGACCGGACCCCGGAACTGACGTCGGCCACGACGAGTTGACGGGTCCCGCGCCCGGGCCGGCGCCCGGCCGGCCGCGAACAGCGGTGCGCGGGTGCGCCGTTGGGACCGGGAACCGGGACGGGGTTGCGCGCTGTGCGGCGGATCCGGCGGCCGGTCAGCTCGGGCCGAGGTCCAGCAGGGCCAGCGCCGACGCGATGTCCGGTACCGCGCTCACGCCCTTCGGGAGGGGTGGACGGCGTACGACGACCACGGGGAGGCCGAGGTCGCGGGCGGCGGTCAGTTTGGCCGCGGTCGCGGCTCCTCCGCTGTCCTTGGTCACCAGGACATCGATGCGATGCCCGCGGAGCAGGCTCTTCTCGTCGCCCACGGTGAAGGGACCGCGCGCGAGCAGTACTTCGGTGTCCGGCGGCAGCGGCGGATCGGGCGTCTCCACCGAACGTACGAGAAAATGAATCCGGGCGAGATCCGCGAAGGCCGCGAGACCGAGGCGGCCCGTGCTGAGGAACACACGGCGGCCCAGCTCGGGCAGCAGTGCGGCGGCTTCGGCGAGGGAGTCCACCGGGTGCCAGCGGTCGCCGGGGCCGGGGCGCCAGCCGGGACGGCGCAGCACCACGGCGGGAATCCCGGTCGCCACCGCGGCCCGTGCCGCGTTCGCGCTGATACCGGACGCGAAGGGGTGCGTCGCGTCGACCACGGCGTCCACCCGGTGTTCGCGCAGCCAACGCGCGAGTCCGTCCGCCCCGCCGAACCCCCCGGTCCGTACGTCCCCTTCGAGCGCTCCCGGCCGGGACACCCGGCCCGCCAGCGAGGTCGTCACCCGCACGCCGGGGCGCGCGGCCAGTTCGGCGGCGAGTTCGCGGGCCTCGGTCGTACCGCCGAGGAGGAGGACGTGGGGGGACATGGACCGAGCGTACGGGGTACGGGAACGGCGGCGGCGGAGACGGCGGCCGGGGCGCCCCGGAGGTCCGGAGGTCCGGAGGTCCGGAGGTCCGGAGGTCCGGAGTCAACACAGCAGCAGCTGCACTCCGCCCACCACCGTCGCCGCGATCACCAGGCGCTCGAAGAGCAGCTGGTTGATGCGCTTCACCGCCCATTTCCCGAGGAATGCCCCCGGCACGACGAAGACGGCCAGGGCCGCGTCCAGCAGCAGCGAACGACCGTTGATCAGGCCGAGGCCCGCGCTGAAGGGCAGCTTGGAGACGTTGACGATGAGGAAGAAGAAGGCGGAGGTGCCGAGGAAGCCGAGCTTGCGGAAGCCCGTCGACAGGAGATACATCGACATGACCGGGCCGCCCGCGTTGGCGACCATGGTGGTGAAGCCGCCGAGCACACCGTAGGAACGTGCCTTGATACGGCCCGTGCGGGTCACGACCGAGTCGGGTTCCTCGTCCTGGACGGCGGCCCTGCGGCGCCACACGGTGATCCCGGTCATCAGCAGCAAAGTCGCGCCGATAGAGGTCCGTACGACCCCGTCGTCGGCCCACACCAGGAACACCGTGCCGAGGACGACCCCGGCGGCAACCGCCGGGAACAGGCGCCACAGCGTGGGCCAGTGGGCGTGGCGCCGGTAGGTGGCGACGGCGAGCACGTCGCCGACGATCAAAAGGGGCAGCAGAACGCCGGTCGAGGCGCGGGCGGGCAGTACGGCGGCGAAGACCGCCAGGCTGACCGTGTTGGCGCCGCTGACGGCGGTCTTGGAGAAGCCGACGAGCAGAGCCGCGGCGGCGAGAGCGGCGAACTCCCCGGTGGATATGTGCCAGAGCGTCATCGTGTTCATGCGGGGGCCGATGCTATGCCCACGCAACTCGCCCGGGTGAGGAGGGTCCCGCCAGGTCGCCGTGGGTCACCCGGTGCAGCGGGCGCGCGGATCCCTCTTGAGGACCTTCGGGTGCACGGGGACGACCACACCGCCCGCCGCCGTGATCGCGTGGGAGCGAACGGACCGCCCGCCGTCGTGATCGCGTGGGAGCGAACGGACCGGGCGGCCGCACGCGGGGGGTACGGCGTCCCGTGGCGCCCCGCGCGTACGACGGCGGGCCGGGGCGTCAGTGGCGCTCGACCAGGACCGCGGTGCCCTGCCCGACGCCGACACACATCGTGGCCAGGCCGCGCTCGGCGCCCGTGCGGCGCATGCGGTGCAGCAGGGTGGTGAGGATACGGGCGCCCGAGGCGCCGAGCGGGTGGCCCAGCGCGATGGCGCCCCCGGTCGGGTTGACGAGGTCGGGGTCGATGCCGAGGCGGTCCACGCAGGCGAGGGCCTGGGCGGCGAACGCCTCGTTGAACTCGGCCTCCTGGATGTCGGCGACGGTCCAGCCGACGCGTCCGAGTGCCTTGCGGGTGGCGGGCACGGGGCCGATGCCCATGACGTCGGGGTCGACGCCGGCCGAGGCTCCGGCGACGTACCGGCCAAGGGACTCCAGGTGGAGTTCGTTCAGGACTTCCTCGCTGACGAGCAGCACGCCTGCCGCACCGTCGTTCATCGGCGAGGCGTTGCCCGCGGTGACCGTGCCGCCGGCGCGGAACACCGGCTTGAGGCGGGCCAGTTTGTCGAGCGAGGTGTCCTCCCGTACGCATTCGTCGCTGTCGACGATCACGCCGTCGGGGCGCTCCACAGGGAGCAGTTCGGAGTCGAAGTACCCGTTCTTACGGGCGTCCGCCGCACGCTGGTGGCTACGGAGCGCGAACGCGTCCTGCCGTTCGCGCGAGACGCCGTACCGCTCGGCGACCTCCTCCGCGGTCTCCCCCATCGACAGGACGTCGTGCAGCTCCTTCATCACGGGGTTGACCAGCCGCCAGCCGAGCCGGGTGTCGACGGTCTCGATGCGGTGCGGCAGCGCCTCGTCCGGTCGGGGCAGGACGAAGGGGGCCCGGCTCATCGACTCGGAGCCGCCGGCGAGCACGATGTCGGCCTCGCCGGAGGCGATGGCGCGGGCCGCCGTCGTGACGGCCTCGAGGCCGGAGGCACAGAGCCGGTTGACGGTGGCGCCGGGCACGCTGTCGGGCAGTCCGGCGAGCAGCGCGGCCATCCGGGCGACATTGCGGTTGTCCTCGCCGGCCTGGTTGGCGGCGCCCCAGTAGACGTCGTCGACGCGGGCCGGATCGAGCGTGGGCACCTCGGCGACCAGAGCGCGGATGACGCTCGCGGCGAGGTCGTCGGGCCGCACGGAGGACAGGGCCCCGCGCAGCTTGCCGATGGGCGTGCGGCGGGCGGCCGCGAAGTGGACGGGACGCACGACAGGACTCCTGACGGACACCGGAGACGGACACCGGATATTGATGAGCACACGCTTGATCAGCACTGCCATTAATTAGCACTGCTAGTTTCGGACTATAGCCCCGCTCCGGGCCCTTGGGAAGATCCCCCTCCGGCCGGTATCCACCCATCCGTCCCGGACGCCCGGGGCCGGGTGGCCGCTTGGTGGCCGAGGATCGACGGCGGCGCACGCCCCGCCCTCCGCGCGGTGGCACACTGCCCGTACACCCCGCCGAACACGGGTTGACGGGGTGAACAGGCCCAGCCGAGCAGGGAGTTGTCGTATGACGGGGACGGAGTCCACCGCGGACCGGATCGACACCAGCAGGCCACATCCGGCCCGGGTGTACGACTGGTACCTGGGCGGCAAGGACAACTACCCGGTCGACGAGCGGCTCGGGCAGCAGATCACGGCGCGCGACCCCGGCGCCAAACGGGCCGCGCGCAGCAACCGCTGGTTCATGCAGCGGGCCACGCGCCACCTGGTGCGCACGGCGGGAATCCGCCAGTTCCTCGACATCGGCACCGGCATTCCCACCGAGCCCAACCTCCACCAGATCGCGCAGAGCACCGCCCCGGACGCACGGGTGGTGTACGTCGACAACGACCCGATCGTCCTCGCCCACGCCGAGGCGCTGCTGCGCGGCACCCCGGAGGGCAGGACGGAGTACGTCCAGGCGGACGTGCGCGAGCCGCGGAAGATCCTCGACGAGGCCGCGCGCGTGCTCGACCTCGACCGTCCCGTGGCCCTGTCGCTGATCGCGCTGATGCACTTCATCGCCGACGAGAGTGGCGCCTACGAGCTGGTGGAGAGCCTGGTCGACGCGCTGGCGCCGGGCAGTTTCCTGTCGCTGTCCGCGATGACCGCCGACTTCGAGCCGGAGGACGTGCGGCGGGGCATCGAGGCGTACGCGCGCGGCGGTGTCACCCTCGTGGGCCGTTCACACGCCGACGTGAGCCGCTTCTTCGAGGGACTGGACCTGGTCGAGCCGGGCGTCGTCTCCGTGAAGGACTGGCGTCCCGAGCTCGCGGAGGGCGAGACCCCGATCGGCGACGAGCCGGTGTCCTTGTACGGCGGGGTCGGCTTCAAGGGCTAGCCCGGGGCGAGGGGCGTTCCCCGCGCGCGGGTCTTCTGACCCCCCCTGCCGGGACGGTCCGGCCCCTGGCCGAGGACGGTCGGCCCCTGCCCCCGCGCGCGCCGGGAAGGAACGCTGGAGCCATCCGAGAAGGAAGCGAGATGGCGAGATGACCCTCATCGTCGGGCAGGTGATGACCAGCGAGGTCGTCGAGGCGCACCGCAGGATGTCCTTCAAGGACGTGGCACGGCTGCTGGACCGGTATCGGATCAGCGGACTGCCGGTGGTGGACGACGACGACAAGGTCGTGGGTGTGATCTCGGAGACCGATCTGCTGCGCCGGCAGGCGGCCCGGTCCGACCCAGGGCAGGGACGAGGCCGCCGTCTGCCGTCCCTGCTCCGCGGGCTGCCGCGGTCGGCACGTCCGGAGTGGGTGGCGCGCCGTGCGGCGGGTGCCGAGGCCGAGCCGGCCCGTGCCACGACCGCGGAGCAGCTGATGTCGACGCCCGCGATCACCGTGCATCCGGAGCAGCGCGTGGCCGATGCCGCCCGGGTGATGGAGCGCCATCGCATCGAACGGCTTCCCGTGGTGGACGAGGAGGACCGGCTGATCGGGATCGCCACCCGTCGCGACCTGCTGCGGGTCTTCCTGCGGACGGACGAGGAGATCCGCCGGGAGGTGACCGACGAGGTAATGGGTCACACCCTGTCGTTGCCGCCCCACACCGTGATCGTCTCGGTCGCCGACGGCGTGGTGACACTGGAGGGACGCCTGGAGCACCGGAGCGAGATCCCGCAGGCCATCCGGCTGACGTGGCGGGTGGACGGGGTTGTCGGGGTCATGAACAGCCTCACCTTCCGCGTCGATGACACCCACCCGCCCGAGCGGCACCCCTCACACCGGATCGCCCACCACTGGCTGCCTGAACGCTGAGGGGTAGGGGGCAGTCGACCGGCGTGCGGACAGCCCGCCGGCCTGCCGACCGGCCGGGTGAGCCGCCCCCCAGTGCCGCCACGGGTGTCGCCGCGGTGCCGCCGCCGGGTCCGCGAAAGGGCCACGACCGGGAGTTCACAGCGCTTTCAGGCCGCACGCGGTGAAGACGGAGCGGACCTTGGCGACCTGGGCGGCGGTCGGGACGGAGGTCTCGGCGAGGGTGAACTCCTTGCCCAGTTCCTCCCACTTGGCGGCGCCGAGTTTGTGGAAGGGCAGGACGTCGACGCGGGTGACGTTGCCCAGGAACGCCGCGAAGGAGGCGACTCCCGCCACGTTCTCCGTGGCGTCGGTCAGGCCCGGGACCAGTACGAAGCGGACCCAGACCTCCTTGCCCAGCTCGGCCAGGCGGCGGGCGAAGGCCAGCGTGGGTTCCAGCTGCCGCCCGGTGAGGCGCAGCTAGAGCTCGCGGTCCCAGGACTTGATGCTGCCTCTCACTGTCCTGCGAGAGACCCACCGGCCTTCGAAGATCGGGCTCGGCTCGACTCCGCTCAACCCGGTTCGGGCCGACTCGACTTGGCGCGACTCGCTCGATCCGGCTCGACTCGGCCCGGCGATTCGACCTGACTGGCTCAACTCCGGCACGGCACAGCTCGACTTCGCACCCGGTCCGGTGCGGTGCGGCCCGCCCTGCGTGGGCCCACCGGCCCGCGTGAGCCGGGGCCTGTTGGTCCCCGGCCGGGGACCAACAGGACGTGGGTGACGAGGAGAGATCGCGCGAGGCTTCGTGAGGAAGCGGCGCCGGTCCCTCGCGGCGCCGCATTCCCACCGCCGCCGACCCGCGGCACCGGCCCACGACGACGGAGGAACGCCCGCCATGACCCCGCAGGACGACCGAACCCGGACCGCTCCTCCCGCCGACGCGCCCTCTGCCGAGGGGCCTCCCGCCGACGCTCCTGCCGCCACGACTCCCTCCGCCGGCGTTCCCGCCACCCAGGCCCCTTCCGACATCACCGTCGCCGTGGGCCAGTTGGTCACGAACGGGCTCAAGGCGCTCGCCGACTACGAGGCCCTGACCCAGGAAGAGGTCGACCACATCGTCAAGAAGGCCTCGGTCGCCGCCCTCGACCATCACACGCAGCTGGCACTGCTCGCCGTGCAGGAGACAGGTCGCGGGGTCTTCGAGGACAAGGCCGCCAAGAACATGTTCGCGTGCGAGCACGTCACGCACAGCATGGGCCGGATGAAGACCGTCGGGGTCATCGCCCGCGACGACATCGAGGACATGATCGAGATCGCGGAGCCCGTCGGCGTGGTCTGCGCGGTGACCCCCGTGACCAACCCGACGTCCACGACCCTGTTCAAGGCGCTCATCGCGCTGAAGACCCGCAACCCGATCGTGTTCGCGTTCCACCCCTCGGCCCAGCGCTGCAGCGCCGAGGCGGCCCGTATCGTGCGGGACGCGGCGGTCGCCGCGGGTGCTCCGGAGCACTGCGTGCAGTGGATCGAGACGCCGTCCGTCGAGGCGACCGGGGTCCTGATGCGCCACCCGGGCATCTCCGTGATTCTCGCGACCGGCGGCAACGCCATGGTCAAGGCGGCCTATTCGGCGGGGAAGCCGGCCCTCGGCGTGGGCGCCGGGAACGTACCCGCGTATGTGCACCGCAGTGCCGACCTGCGCCGCGCTGTCAACGACCTCGTCCTGTCCAAGTCGTTCGACAACGGCATGATCTGCGCCTCCGAGCAGGCCGTCATCCTCGACACCCAGATCTACGACTCCGCCGTGGCCGAATTCCGCACGCTGCACGCCCACTTGGCCACCTCCGAGGAGAAGCGCAAGCTGGAGGTGTACCTCTTCCCGGGAGCCGTCTCGAACAGCGGCTGCGAACCCAAGGTGAACGCGAAGGCGGTCGGCCGGAGCCCGGCCTGGATCGCGGAACAGGCCGGGTTCACGGTGCCCGCCGACACCTCGGTCATCCTGGTCGAGGCCGACCGGGTCGGTCCCGAGGAGCCGCTCACCCGCGAGAAGCTGTGCCCGGTGCTGGCCGTGCTGCGGGCCGGGTCGGTGCGGCAGGGCTTCGACCTGGCCGCCGACATGGTCGCCTTCCACGGCCAGGGCCACAGCGCGGTGATCCACACAGGAGACCCGGCGCTCGCCGAGGAGTACGGGAAGCGCATGAAGACGGTACGGGTGATCGTCAACGCCCCTTCCTCGCAGGGCGCGATCGGCGGGGTCTACAACAGCCTGCTGCCCTCGCTCACCCTCGGCTGCGGCTCCTGGGGGAGCACCTCGGTGTCCAACAACGTCTCCGCGGCGAACCTGCTGAACATCAAGCGGGTCAGCGGCCGGCACAACAACCTCCAGTGGTTCAAGGTCCCGCCGAAGATCTACTTCGAGCCGCAGGCCATCCGCTATCTGGCCTCGATGCCGGACGTGCACCGGGTCACCGTGGTCACGGACGCGACCATGACCCGGCTGGGTTTCGTGGACCGCGTCGGCCGCGTCCTGCAGCGCCGGGCCGAGCCCGTCACGGTGCAGATCATCGACGACGTCGAGCCCGAGCCCAGCATCGACTCGGTGCGGCGCGGTGCCCGTCTCATGCGGGACTTCCGCCCGGACACGATCATCGCGCTCGGCGGCGGCTCCCCCATGGACGCGGCGAAGGTGATGTGGCTGCTGTACGAGCAGCCGGAGATCGACTTCGCCGACATGCGCCAGAAGTTCTCCGACATCCGCAAGCGGGCCTTCCGCTTCCCGGTCCTCGGCGAGCGCGCCCGGCTGGTGTGCATCCCCACCACCTCCGGCACCGGAGCCGAGGTCACCCCGTTCGCCGTCATCTCCGATCCCGCGACCGGCAAGAAGTACCCGCTGGCCGACTACGCGCTGACGCCGAGCGTGGCCATCATCGACCCGCTGCTCGCCGCCGACCTGCCCCCGGCGCTCGCCGCGGACAGCGGCTTCGACGCCCTCACGCACGCCATCGAGGCGTATGTCTCGGTGTACGCGAACGACTTCACCGACGGTCCCGCCCTGCACGCCATCCGGCTCGTCTTCGAGCACCTTGAGGCCGCCGTGAACGACCGTGCGGGCCGGCCGCAGGCGCGGGAGAAGATGCACAACGCGGGCACCATCGCCGGCATGGCCTTCGGCAACGCCTTCCTCGGCATCGTCCACGCCATGTCCCACACGCTCGGTGCCACGTTCCACATAGCCCACGGGCGCACCAACGCCGTGCTCCTGCCCCACGTGATCCGTTACAACGGCACCGTCCCGTCGAAGCTCACCGGCTGGCCGAAGTACGAGAGTTACCGCGCGCCCGAACGCTTCCAGGACATCGCCCGCACCCTCGGTCTGCCCGCGGCCACCCCCGCGGAGGGCGTGGAGTCCCTCGCCCGCGCCGTGGAGCGACTGCGAGACGCCGTGGGCATCGAGCCGTCCTTCCGGACGCTCGGCGTCGACGAGCGCGCCTTCCTCGACGCCCTGCCCCAACAGGCCCTCAACGCCTACGAGGACCAGTGCGCGCCCGCCAACCCGCGGATGCCGATGCTCGACGACATGAGCCGGCTCATGCGCGCGGCCTACTACGGGCCGGGCGGCACGGACGACGCGACCGGCGCGGGCGGCACGACCGGCACACACGTCCAGGACGGCACGGACAGCAAGAAGGGCACGGACGGCAAGAAGGGCAAGAAGGGCAAGAACGAACTGCCGGCCCAGGGGCCGACCGCGGCCCCGATCCCCTTTCCCCGCGTAGCCCCTGGCGCCCCCGCCCGCCGAAGCGAACGCGGGACTACCGCAGCCGGAGGCACGGTGTGAGCGACGAGTCGGCACAGAAGTTGATCATTGGTGTCCGGGGCGGCGGCACGGATTCCCTGGAACCGCGGCGGAGCGTCGCGCTCGACGACACCGAGGCATTGCGGCTGCTCGGCAGCGTGTCCCTGGGGCGCGTCGTCTTCACCCGGGACGCGTTGCCGACGATCCGCCCGGTCAACCACGTTCTGCACGGCGGGGACATCGTCATCCGCACCCACGAGGGCGCGGCGCTGACCGCGTACACCCGGCAGAGCGGCCGTTCGTCCGGTGTCGTCGTCGCGTACGAGGCCGACGCCATCGACCCGGACACGCATCTCGGCTGGAGCGTGGTCGTGACGGGCTTCGCCGCCCTGGTCACCGATCCCGGTGAACTGGCCCGGTACCAGGCGATGTTGCGGCCCTGGGTGAAGCGGGCCATGGACTACACGGTCCGTATCCGCCCGGATCTGATCACCGGCCTCCTCCTCACCGAGGCCGACCGCCCCACAGCCTCCTGACCCACCCGCGCATCTTCGGAAGGATTCACATGACCAGCGACAACACCCGGACGGCTCCCGACGTGCGACTGCGCGTCGACGGCGAGGTGGACGAGGAGACCCTGGCGTACGCGCGGGCGAAGATCGACGCGGTCGTGGGACGGCCCGGCCTGCCCGACGTCACCGGCGAGGTGCGGATCACGAGATCGGCGGTCCATCATGCGGACCGCCCCTGGTCGGCCGCGGCCGAACTGCGGGTCGGGGGCCACGAGGTGGTCGTCCTCGCCGAGGAGGCCACCGGCCGCGAGGTGATCGACCAGCTCAAGGACCGGCTGCGCCGCCGGACGGAGCAGGCCGCCCACTCCGGACGTTCCGGCCACCACCAGGAGGCCCCACCGTGGCGCGGCGGCGGCCTGGCACCGCACACCCCTACGGCGCACGACGGTACTGGAGTCGACGGCACGGAACCCGATGGCACCGGACACGGCGGTACGGGCGCCTCCGGCGACGCGCAGGGAGCCCTGTGATGACGAAGGCGTACCTCGTGGGCGGTGGGATCGCGGCTCTGGCGGCGGCGGCCTTCCTGATCCGCGACGGCGGGTTCGAGGGCTCGGACATCCAGATCTTCGAGGCACAGCCGCGAACCGGCGGAAGCCTGGACGCGGGCGGCACCCCGGAGGCCGGCTACACCATGCGCGGCGGCCGGATGTTCGAGGCCGAATTCCGTTGCACGTACGACCTGTTGTCCGCAGTCCCCTCCCTCGACGACCCCTCGGTCCCGGTGACACGGGAGATTCTCGACGGGCACGAGGAGTTCGCCTGGGACGATGTCTCCCGTCTCGTCGACGGACAGGGAGACATCGTCGACACCCGCTCGATGGGGTTCTCCGAACGGGACCGGATCGACCTGCTCCGCTGCCTGGCCGCGCCCGAGGGGCATCTGGACGGCACGCGGATCACGGACTGCTTCGGCGAGCACTTCTTCACCACGAACTTCTGGTTCATGTGGTGCACCACGTTCGCCTTCCAGCCGTGGCACAGCGCGATCGAGTTCCGCCGCTATCTCCGGCGCTTCCTCCACCTGTTCCCCGAGTTCTCGTCCATGACGGGCATCCACCGGACCCGGTACAACCAGTACGACTCGATCGTGCGCCCCCTGGAGGCCTGGCTCCGCGAGCGGGGCGTCATCGTCCGGACGGGGTGGCGGGTCACCGACCTGCGGCTCGCGCCGGGGCATCGCGGCACCGCGGTCGAGCAGATCCGGGTGAGCCACGACGGCCGGGACGAGCGGATCGACGTGACCCCCGAGGACCTGGTCCTGGTGACCAACGGCTCCATGACGGACGCCTCCAGCCTCGGTTCGCACACCGAGGCACCCCCCGCGCCGCCGCGCCGCTCCGACGCGTGGCTGCTCTGGAACCGGCTGGCCAGAGGCCGCGACGACTTCGGCAACCCCGCCGCCTTCGACAAGAACGTGAAGGAGTCCCGCTGGGAGTCGTTCACCGTCACCGACCGGGACCCGGCGTTCCTCGAAGCTCTGGAGAAGTTCAGCGGCCGGCCCGCCGGACGAGGCGGTCTGATGACGTTCACCGCCTCCAACTGGCTGCTCACGATCGTCGCCAACCGCCAGCCCGTCTACCGCGACCAGCCCGAGGGCGTCTCGGTCTGGTGGGGCTACGGCCTTTCCCCCGACCGCCCCGGCAATCTCACCGGCAAGCCGATGACCGAGTGCTCCGGCCGGGAGATCCTCGACGAGGTCCTGCACCATCTGCGCTTCGACGCGTCCGTGACGGGCCGGGTTCGGGAGACGTCGACCGTCGTGCCGTGTGTGATGCCGTACATCACGAGTCAGTTCCTGGTCCGCCGCCGTGACGACCGGCCCGCGGTGGTGCCCGAGGGGTCGGTCAACCTCGCCTTCATCGGCCAGTTCGCCGAGGTCCCCGACGATGTCGTGTTCACGGTCGAGTACTCCGTGCGTACCGCCTGGACCGCGGTGGCCGAGCTCCTTCGGCTCCCCGGACGACCGCCGGAGGTCTACAAGGGGTACCATGATCCCCGCGTGCTGGCCAGAGCGCTGGAGACCCTGCACGCCCGGTAGCGCCAACTCCCCGGCTCACTTTCGCATGGTTCCTCCCCTGCGCCCCGAAGCCGTCCGCCGCGTTCCGCACAGGTGCTCGACTGCGGGCGCGGCCGGTCGGGCATCATGGCTTCGTCGGGCGGCGATCGAGGAGAACACGAATGGACCAGAGCGCGAACCTTCCGGAGGAGCCGTCGGCACCGCAGTTCCGGCTGGACGCCCTGCTCGAGGACCTGCAGGAGCAGGTGCAGCGTGTGCGCGGCACCCAGAACCGGGTGCACACCCTTCTCGAAGCGGTCCTCGCGATCGGCAGCGACCTGGACCTGGACGTGGTCCTGCGGCAGATAGTGGAATCCGCGGTTCAGCTCGTCGACTGCCGCTACGGGGCACTCGGTGTCCTCGGCGAAGAGGGCGGCATCAAGCAGTTCATCACGGTGGGGATCGACGAGGAGACCATCGCCCGCATCGGGAACTATCCCCGGGGAGAAGGCATCCTCGGCCTCCTCATCCGCGAGCCGCACGCGCTGCGGCTCCCGGTGCTGAGCGACCACCCGGACTCGGTCGGCTTCCCGCCCGGTCATCCCCCGATGACCACGTTCCTCGGCACCCCCGTACAAGTCCGCGGCAAGGTCTTCGGCAATCTGTACCTCACGGAGAAACACGGCGGGGCCGAGTTCGACGCCGAGGACGAGGCGGTGCTGCGCACGCTCGGCGCGGGGGCCGGTGTGGCCATCGACAACGCCCGGCTGTACGACGACGCCCGGCGCCGTGAGCGCTGGCTGGCCGCGAGCAGCGACCTGACCCGCACCCTGCTGTCGGGTGCCGATCCGGTCGAGGTCCTGCACACGTTCACCGCGACGGTCCGGGAGCTGTCCGACGCGGATCTGGTGACCCTGGCGGTGCCGGTGACCGGCACCACGGACCTGGTCATCGAGTCCGCCGAGGGACGCGACGCCGAACTGGTACGGGGGTTGGCCCTGCCGGACGGGACGAGTCTGGCGGCCAAGGTGTTCACCTCCGGCGAGCGCATCGTCAGTGCGTCGCTCAGCGAGGACCCGCGCACCGGGACGGGCAGCGCGTCGGTTCTCGAACTCGGCCCGGCGTTCGTGATTCCGCTGGGCACCCCGGAGCGGGTGCGCGGCGTCCTCCAGGTCGCGAACCGGCAGGGCGGCACCGTGTTCCCGGACGCCACCGTCGAGATGATCGCCGGTTTCGCCGGGCACGCCGCGCTCGCCCTGGAGATCGCCGAACACCGCCGCGACGCGGAGCAGTTGCTCGTCCTCAACGACCGGGACCGCATCGCGCGCGACCTGCACGACCTGGCCATCCAGCGGCTCTTCGCCGGCGGCCTCAGCCTGCAGTCGGTGCTCAACCGGCTCTCCGACCGGCCCGAGGTGGCCGAACGCGTCCAGCGGGTGGTGGACGATCTCGACGACACGATCAAGGTCGTGCGCTCCACGATCTACGCCCTGCGGGAGAGCGACCGGTCGGGCGCCACCGGTCTGCGCGCCCGGCTCGTCACCGAGGTGGGCCGTGCGGCCGAGACACTCGGCTTCACCCCCTCCCTGCGCATGAGCGGCCTGCTGGACACCGACGTGTCCGACGAGCAGCGGGAACACGTGGTCGCGGTCCTGCGCGAGGCCCTGTCCAACGCGGCCCGGCACGCCCACGCCACCGCCGTGGAGGTCACGGCCGAGGCCACCGCCACCACGCTGCGGCTGCGCGTGGCGGACGACGGACGAGGCATCGGCTCCGACGTCTCCCGCCGCAGTGGTCTCGGCAACATCAGCACCCGCGCGGACCACCTCGGTGGCACCTGCGCCCTGACGCCCAACGAGCCGAGCGGCACCGTCCTGGAGTGGACGGTGCCGTTGCACCACGCCGACCCGGCCTGACCCACCGGCTCTCCCCCGGCTGCCGTTGCCGAGACGGCCCGCTTGTGCCGCTACCCGATGGGCAGTTCGGGTCTGACCAGGGTCCCGGCCTTGCCGTGGACGATCTCGTACGCGCTGTCGAGGGCACCGATCGCGGCGAGGCCGCCGGTGCGCTCGACGAACCGCGCGGCCGCCTCGGTCTTGGGCCGCATCGAACCGTCGGGAAAGTCGCCGCGCCTCAGCTCGGCGGGGGTGGCATCCAGGACGGGCCGCCGGCCGGGGGTTCCGTAGCCGGAGTAGACGTACGGGACGTCGGTGAGGATGAGCAGGAAGTCCGCCTTCAGCTCCTCCGCGAGCAGTACGGCGGTGAGGTCCTTGTCGATGACGGCGTCCACCCCGGTCAGCGCGCCGGTGTCCCGGTCGGCGGTGACGGGGACGCCCCCGCCGCCCGCGCAGATCACCAGCGTGCCGGCGGCCAGCAGCGCGCGGACGGTGTCCGTCTCGACGATCCCGGCCGGCTCGGGCGAGGGCACCACGCGGCGCCAGCCCGTGGTGTCCGCCGCGACGTCCCAGCCACGGGCACGGGCCAGGGACTGCGCCAGTTCCCGCGGGAAGACCTGTCCGACGAACTTCGTCGGACGGTCGAAGGCCGGATCGTCGGCCCGGACCACGGTGTGGGTGACCAGGGCGGCCACCGCTCTCCCCGGCAGCGCGGCGCGCAGCGCGCGGGCCAGCATCGAGCCGATCATGCCCTGGGTCTGGGCGCCGAGGAGGTCCAGCGGGTACGGGGCACTCAGCGCCGGATCGGCGGCGCTCTCGACCGCGAGAAGCCCGATCTGGGGACCGTTGCCATGGGTGATGACGAGTTCGTTCTCGTGGGCGAGTGCCGCGAGAGAGGTGACCGCCCGGTCGATGTTGGCGCGCTGCCGCTCCGCGTCGGGGCGTTCGCCGCGATGCAGGAGCGCGTTGCCGCCGAGGGCGACGACGATACGCATGGTTCAGTCCTCCAGGGTGGCCACGAGTACCGCCTTGATGGTGTGCAGCCGGTTCTCAGCCTGGTCGAAGACGATGGAAGCGGGTGAGTTGAACACCTCGTCGGTGACTTCGAGCCCTTCGAGGCCGTAGGTGTCGAACAGTTCGCGGCCTAGACGGGTGCCGCGGTCGTGGAGTGCGGGCAGACAGTGCATGAACCGCACGTCCGGGTTGCCGGTGGCCGCGAGGGCCTTGGCGTCGACCTGGTAGGGCAGGAGCAGTTCGACGCGTTCCCGCCAGGTGTCGGCGGGTTCCCCCATGGAGACCCAGACGTCGGTGTGCAGGAAGTCGGCCTGCCGGACCGCCGTTTCGACGTCCTCCGTCAGGGTGACGCGGGCTCCGCTGCGTTCGGCGAGGGCTCGGCAGGTGCCCACCAGGGTGTCCTCGGGCCAGAGGGCCCGGGGCGCGGCGATCCGTACGTCCATGCCGAGCAGGGCGCCCATGGAGAGCAGCGAGTTGCCCATGTTGTTGCGGGCGTCGCCGAGGTAGCAGTAGCTGATGTCGGTCAGGGGCTTGTGGGAGTGCTCGCGCATGGTGAGCACGTCGCACAGGCTCTGGGTGGGGTGCGCGGTGTCGGTCAGACCGTTGAAGACGGGAACGCCGGAGTACTTGGCGAGTTGGGTGACGATGGCCTGCGCCGAGCCCCGGTACTCGATGCCGTCGAACATCCGGCCGAGGACCTGCGCGGTGTCGCGCACGGACTCCTTGACACCCAAATGGGTGTCGCTGGGACCGAGGTAGGTGGTGGCGGCGCCCTGGTCGGCGGCCGCGACCTCGAAGGCACAGCGCGTACGGGTGGAGGTCTTCTCGAAGATCAGCGCGAGGTTCTTGCCGGTCAGGCGGGGGCGTTCGGTGCCGCCGCGCTTGGCCGCCTTGAGGTCCGCGGCGAGGTCCAGCAGATGGTGGATCTCTTCCCCGGTGAAGTCGAGTTCGCTCAGGTAGGAGCGGCCTCGCAGGTCGACGGTCATGATGGGGGTTCTCCTCGCTGTGGTCAGGTGACCGGGTCGCGTTCGATGGGGCAGCTCATGCAGCGGGGTCCGCCGCGCCCGCGGCCGAGTTCGCCGCCGGCGATGGTGATCACCTCGATGCCCTGCTTGCGCAGATAGGTGTTGGTCGTGACGTTGCGCTCGTAGCCGACGACGACCCCGGGCGCCACGGCGAGGAAGTTGCTGCCGTCGTCCCACTGTTCGCGTTCGGCGGCGCGTACGTCCTGCGGAGCGGAGAGCATGCGTACCTTGTCCAGGTCGAGCGCCTCGGCCAGGGCGGTCGCCAGGTCGGAGTTCGCCGTGACGTCGAACCCGCTCTCCCGTTCGCCGCCGGGCAGGAGGGTCCAGGAGCGGAGCGAGTCGGCCAGTCCCGGGTAGATGGTGAACGCGTCGCGGTCGACCATGGTGAGCACGGTGTCCAGGTGCATGAAGGCACGGCTGGAGGGGAGTTGGACGGCGATCAGCCTTCGGGCCGTGCCGTCCGCGAAGAGCCGGCCCGCGAGGGATTCCACGGCCATCGGGGTGGTCCGCTCCCCCATGCCGACCATGACGGCCCCGTTGCCGAGGACGTGGACGTCACCGCCTTCGAGGCTGGCGAGCCCGTCCCGCACCGAACTCCCGTCCAGGAGGGGCGCCTTGACGGACCCGGCGAACAGCGGGTGGAACCGGTAGATCACCGCGGCGTGCAGGCTCTCCCTTCTCCGGGCCTGCTTGGCCATCGGGTTCACGCTGACGCGGTCGAAGATCCAGCACGAATTGTCGCGCGGGAAGAGGTGGTTGGGCAGCGGGGCGAGCGCGAAGTCGTCCGGTTCCAGCGCGGTCCACACGAGACTGCGCGGGCCGGCGATCGGCAGGTCGGCCTTGAGCAGGCCGCCGATCAGGTACCCGGCCAGTGTCTCGCCGTCCAGACCGGCGCAGAACGTCCGTACGGCCTCCACCAGGGCGGGCCCCACGGTCGCCGGGGTGACGACCCGGTCCAGGAGCCAGGTGCGGGCGTCCGGCAGGTCGAGGCTCTGGGCGAGCAACTCCGCGAAGTAGTGGACCCGCGCCCCCTGGTCCCGCAGGGCCTGGGCGAAGGCGTCGTGCTCCTCGCGGGCGCGCTTGGCCCACAGGATGTCGTCGAAGAGCAGCGCGTCGACGTTGCGCGGCGTCAGTCGGGAGAGTTCGAGTCCGGGCCGGTGCAGAATCACCTGGCGCAGTGGGCCCACTTCGGAGTCGACGTGGAATGTGGTCATGTCAGCTGATTCCTCGGGGAGTTGGGCACGGGCGAGGTCGGGGCGGGGGACGCCACGACTCAGTCGTGGTGGTGGTGCCCGGCGATCTCTGCGAAGTCGACGACCGCACCGGGCCCGCCGTGCCGAACGATGTGCCGGGCCGGATCAGGGCCCTCCGGCGTACGGACCGAGGACTCGCCCGGGTCTTCCCGCATGGCCGCCGCCTCGGGAGCGACGACGGGCGCCGGAACGGCGGAGGCCGCATCGGGAGCGTCGGCGGCCTGCGGGACGGCGGGGGCCGCGTCGGAAGCAGCGACGGGCGCCGGAACGGCGGGGCCCTCGCCGGGAGAGACGGCAGGCGAAGGGACGGCGGGGCCGACTTCGCGAGCGGCGGCGGGCTGCGGGACGGCGCGGGCCGGATCGGGAGCGACGACGGGCGCCGGGACGGCGGGGGCCGCGTCGGAAGCAGCGGCGGGCTGCGGGACGGCTTCGCCGGTGTCGGCGGGGTGCGGGATTCCGGCGGGCGCCGGGACGGCGGCGTCGTCCCCGAACTCACCGCGGTCACGCTTGAGCCAGATGTAGACCGGCAGTCCCAGCAGCAGCACGAACAGCCCGTAGTAGACGGTCTGGTAGCCGCTGCCCTGGATCGACCAGTAGGAGAAGACCATCGCGAGCGCCGAGACGGTGATGTCGCGTGCCAGACGCCCGCCCGACAGCGTGTCCCGGCCGCGCACCAGGAGCCAGTACAGCTGGGCGGCGGCCGAGAAGAGGTACGGGATCACGGCGGTCAGCACGCTCAGCAGCACGATCTTGGTGAAGACGTCCTCGAAGCGCGTGTAGCTGAACACCGTGATGAGAGAGGCGAGGACGGTCGAGGCGACGATGCCGAAGACCGGGACGCCACCGGGTCCGCGCAGCTTCGCGAAGGCGACCGGGAAGAGTCCGTCACGAGCCGCCGCGTACGGCATCTCGGCGCAGATCAGGGTCCAGCCGTTGAGGGCGCCGATGCCCGAGACGATGGCGGCCACTGCGACGGCGTCGCCGGCCCAGGTGCCACCGAGGATGTTGTCGGCCGCGTCGGTGAACGGCGCTGTTGAGACGCCGAGTTGGCCGTGCGAGACGGTGCCGAAGACCGCGAGGGTGCCCAGGATGTAGATGACGGCGCAGGCGACGGTCCCGTACACGGTGGCGCGCGGGACGTTGCGCCCCGGTTCACGGACCCGCCCGGCGACCACGGACGCGGCTTCGAGGCCTATATAGCTGAACAGGGCGATGGCCGCGGCGGCCGAGATCGCACCCGACGCCGACTGGCCACTGGTGTTGAAGTCACCGAAGTTGTCCGGGTCGATGAAGACGAGACCGACGGTGGCCATGAAGACGAGCGGGATGAACTTCAGGACGGTGGTGACCACTTGGAAGGCACCGGTGTTCTTCGCGCCGGAGAGGTTGATCGCCGCGGGGATCCACAGGCCCACCAGGGCGATGAGGACCGAGGCCCAGACGCGGTGGCCGGTGTTGACGAAGACCTCGACGTAGCCGACCCAGGCGACCACGATCGCGGCGTTCCCGGCCCACGCGGTGATCCAGTACGACCAGGCGTTGAGGAATCCGGCGAACTCGCCGAAGGCCTGGCGGGCGTAGACGTAGGGCCCCCCGCTCCCGGGGACGCGCTTGGACAGCGCGCCGAAGGTGAGCGCCAGAGCCAGCGCGCCGACGCTCACGACGACGAACGCCACCAGGGAGATCGGACCGTAGGGTGCCAGGGCCGAGGGCAGGGCGAAGACTCCGGTACCGATGATGCTGCCGATCACCAGCGCGGTCGCCGCCGGAAGTCCGAGCGCCGCCTTCACGGCGGGCGCGCGCTCCGGTCCCGTGCTGTCCGGCACCGGATCTGTGGTCGTCGCGGGCATGGCTGTACTCCCTCTTCCGGCTTCTCCAGCAGAGCAGTTGATCCGAGATGGATCTTTCCGCCTGCCGCAGGCCGTGAAGAGTGGCCACAGGTCCCCGACCGGGACCGTAGGTCCCTGGGCCGTCGTCCGACCGGCCCTCCCGGTGGGCCGGGTTTTCGTGACGGCCCCACCGTGCGGCCTCGGGGCACGCCCCGTCCCGCGTGACGGACGCGCGGGACGTGGCGCGCCCCGAGGTCAGCGGGCCCGGCCGGGTGGGCCCGCGTTCAGTGCTGGTCGGCCGGGGCCGGACTGTCGTCGATGAAGCCGCCCGACTGGTGGCGCCAGAGCTTCGCGTAGGCGCCGTCCGAGTCGAGCAGTTCCTGGTGCGTGCCCTGTTCGACGATCTTTCCGCGGTCGAGGACGACGAGCCGGTCCATGGTGGCGACGGTGCTCAGCCGGTGCGCCACCACGAGCGCCGTGCGCCTCTCCATGAGCCGCCACAGCGCCTCCTGGACGAGGATCTCGCTCTCGGAGTCGAGGGCGCTGGTCGCCTCGTCGAGCAGCAGGATCGGCGCGTCGCGCAGGATCGCGCGGGCGAGGGCGACCCGCTGGCGCTGGCCGCCGGAGAGCTTGATGCCGCGCTCTCCGACCATGGTGGCGAAACCGTCCGGCAGCGCGTCGGCGAACTCCGTGACGTGCGCCGCCTCCGCGGCGCGGCGGATCTCCGCCTCGGTGGCGTCCGGACGGGCGAAGGCGATGTTGTCCCGCAGCGTGCGGTGGAACATCGCCGGGTCCTGCGGCACGTAGGCGATCAGGCTGCGCAGGTCGGCCTGGCGCAGCCTGCTGATGTCCTGGCCGCCGATCAGGATGCGGCCGTCGTCGATGTCCGTCATCCGCAGCAGCAGCCGGGTGAGCGTGGTCTTGCCTCCGCCGGACCGGCCGACCAGACCGATCTTCGCTCCGCTGGCCACGGCCAGTTCCAGCCCGGTGAAGAGCGGCTTCGCGCCGCCGTGGGTGAAGGTGACCTGTTCGAAGTGAACGTCGGCGGCGCGGGACCGCAAGGGCTCCGGGGTATCCGGGTCCAGCACGGTCGGCGGCGTCATCAGCAGTTCGGTGAACTGGGCGGCCTCCGTCATCGAGCTTTCCAGCCGGCGGTAGATCTGGTTGAACTCGAACATGATGCGGGTCGCGTTGGCGTAGTACGTGAAGGCGACCACGACCGCCTCCACGCCGTGCCCGCCCCCGCCGAGCGTGATCGCGAGCAGCAGGCCGAGCGCGTTGGTCAGGACGGACATCGGCGCGACGAACGTGTCGATGCGCAGGTTGCCGTAGTCCCACGACCGCAGGGTGAGCCGCCGCGACGCCGCGACCCGGGACCGGTGCTCGGCCGCCTCGCGCTCCTCGGCGGCGAAGGCCCGGACGGTGTCCATGTTCATCAGGCTGTCGGCGACATGGCCCGAGACCAGGGCGATCGCCTCCTCGCGCTGGTCGACGAGTGCCTGGCGGCGCCGGATGAGCGGCACCACGCACAACCCCGTCACGGCGATCATCACCAGGAGTCCGACGACGAGCAGCGGTTCGTAGCGCCACAGCACCACCGACCCGAACACGAGCGGCACGAGGCTGCCCACGACCTGGAACGTCATCGTGTCGACGAATTCCTCGAAGCGGGAGGCGAAGCTCAGCACCCGCTTGGTCAGCGAGCCGGCGAAGTTGTCGTGGAAGAACGAGGCGTCCTTGGCGAACAGTTCGTCCATGCCGATCACGTACAGCTGCTCGATGCCGAAGGCGTCCAGCCGGTTCAGACAGTGCAGCCCGAGGCGCCAGAAGGCCTCCGCGAGCAGCAGGACGCCGCCGAAGGCGAGGACGTACGGCAGCGCGGCGCCGATGGAGACACCGCCGGCGTCGCCCGCGATACGGCCGACGAGCTTCGCCACGATGAGCGGCGCGATGTAACTGATGCCGATGTTGCCCAGCGCCGGCATCAGCATGGCGGGCACCGTCAGCCGCCGGAGCCTGCGCAACTCCCTTCCGTAGTAGCGAAGAGCGAGGAGCACCGAGCCCCTGCCCGGTAAAGCCTTGCGCGATTCAGGACGCGATTCAGGAGATGCCATCCCAACCCTGTGTCGTCGTACGGCAGCCCGCCACGCCTTGTGCGGTTCACAAAGACGCCGATGTACGCATATGGGCAGGCCAGGATTTGTAGTGTCCCGTGACGGCGGCCACGCGGTCCAAGTGTTTTTCTCGGCCATCGGGCCATACCGGACAGCTGTACGGCCCCGGTCGGAGGGGAGTGGCGGACGACTGCGGCCGACGGTGACCGGGTACGACAGAGGCCGCTTCCTCAGAAATGAGAAAACGGCCTCTGAACCACGACTCAAAAAGTCGGGACGACAGGATTTGAACCTGCGACCCCTTGACCCCCAGTCAAGTGCGCTACCAAGCTGCGCCACGTCCCGATGCCCGTCTGACCTGGGGTTTCCCCTGGCTGGACGTGCACGGAAACAATACCGCACTCGTGCCGGTGGTCGCGCACCCGTTTTGCGCGGGCCGGACGGTCGGCGCCCCACGGAAGCAGACGGGCGGTACGCGTCCGGCGGTGACCTCACCTCATGTCCGAGCGAATCACCGATCCGGAAGGTGACCGGTTCCCGCCTGCCCGGCGGCACGGCTCCGCCCATGCCCCCCGGGCCGACCCGCTCACACGGTTCGGCGGTTGCCCGGCCGGGCCGGTTCGAGCGGCGCGGCGGTGGTGCCCCGCAGTCGGGGCACAGGGCCGTCGACGCGCACCAGGTTGCGTATCGCGGGCACCGAGAGCAGGGCCGTGGAGACGACGAGGGTCATGACGCCGGCTATGAGCAGGACGTTGTCGGCGCCGAGGGCCGCGGCGGCGGGTCCCGCGAGTGCCTGGCCGACGGGCATCATCGCCAGGGAGCCCGCGACGTCGTAGGCATGGATGCGGTTGAGGACGTCGGGCGCGACCTGCGTCTGCACGCTGGTCGCCCACATCACGCCCCAGAGCGACGTGCCCGCTCCGGCGATCACCGCTCCCGCCGAGATGGCGGCCACGCCGAGTCCCGCCCCGACGGACGCGGGAAAACAGGCGAAGGCGAAGAGCGCGAAGGAACCGGCGCGCAGCATGCGGCGCGGACGCAGTCGCAGGGCGACGAGCCCGCCGATGACGGTGCCTGCGCCGAGTGCCGAGTTGATCAGGCCGTAGGCGCGCGCGCCGTGCCGCTGCACCACCTCGGTCGCCACCAGGGGGACGGTCGGGCCCCAGATGGAGATCATGTACACGCACCAGATCACGATGACGGCCCACAGCCACGTACGGGATCTGAACTCCCGCCATCCTTCGGCGAGATCGGCCTTGAAGCTGCCGCTGTGGGCCCGGCTTCCGGGGGCGGCCGGGGGCAGGCGAAGCAGCAGCAGACACATGGCGCTCAGCGCGAAGGTGCCGGCGTGGGCCACGAAGACCCCTCCTGCGGAGGCGAACGCGACCAGCAGACCCGCCAGGGCGGGGCCGACGAGCTGGGCGGCGGACTCGGCGATCCGGATGGCGCCGTTGGCCCCCTGTATGTCGGTGGCGAGGCGCGGCACGGTACTGGCGACACCGGGCTGGAAGACCGCGCCCGCCACGCCGTTGACCGCGCCGATCACGCAGATCTGCCAGAGGATCACGTGGTCGGCGAAGAAGAGGGCTGCGGCGATGGACTGGGCCACCAGCCGCACGAGGTCGGCGCCGATCATCAGTTTGCGGGTGCTGAAGCGGTCGGCGATCACTCCGCCGAAGATCACCAGTCCGGCGAAGGGGGCGGCCGACGCGGCCATGGCGAGGCCGACGGCACCCACCCCGTACCCGTACTGCAGCAGTCCCGCGGCGAGGGCCACCGGCAGCATGGTGTCGCCGAGCCGGGCAAGGGCACGCGCGACGAAGAACAGGGCGAAGTCGCGCGACCAGACGGGCCGGGGCGGCCGGTCGGCAAGGATGCCGGGCCGGGGGTCGCCCGAACTCGGCACCGCGGACGCGCGGCTCCGCCGACAGTCCGAACCAGCCCCTGCGGAACCGACGCCTACCGTGCCACCCCCCGCCGAGCCGACGCCTGCCGAACCGCCCCCTGCGGAGCCGTCGTCCGCCGAACCGCCCCCCGCCGAGCCGACGTCCACCAAGCCGACGTCCGCCGAACCGACCCCTGCCCAGCCGACGCCTGCCGTGCCGCCCCCTGCGGTGCCGTCGTCCGTCGTGCGGCAGCCTGCCGTACGATCCGACGGCTCTCGGTGCGGCGGCTCCTCGCCCGATGACGTCCTGGTCATCCCGCTCGTGCCCCTCCCCCTGGACCTGCCCCACGGCTCCCCCACGAAGCCGCCCGTCCCGCTCTTCATCCCGCTTCCGGATCACTCCCGCTTCGGATCATGCCACGGAGCACCGACAGCGCAGGGCCCGATTCAGTCGGCGGACGGGAACCCCAACTCGGGGTGGGCGTCGATCAGTCGGGGCGTGGCCGCCTGACGCCAGGAGTCGGCGAGGATGTCGCGGAGTTCGTCGTCGTCCTCCAGGGCGGCGAGCCGGGCCCGGACCCAGGCGAAACCGGCCTCGTGATCGGCGATCCAGAACTTCCCCGGCTCGGCCAGGACCAGTTCGTCGCGCTCCTCCTTCGGGCAGCGCACGGCGATGGAGGTCTCCGCCTCGGGCAGCGTGGCGAACATCTTGCCCGCGACCCGGAAGGTGGGCATACTCCAGGCGATCTTCTCCGTCGTGTCCGGCAGGGAGAGGGCGATACGGCGTACGTCTTCGGCATCCGGCATGAGAAGCACGCTAGCCAATGGCACTGACATCGACGCGGCAAAGCACGACGTCAACGCACGACATCAACACTCGACGTCAACGGTGGATCGGGCGGCGCCGGCCACCGCCCGCAGTTGCTTGTAGAAGATCGTCGTCGGACGCAGTTCGCCCGACGGCGTCGCCGCGTAGTCCGGTATCGCCCCGAGCCGGGTCCAGCCCGCCGAGAGGTAGAGGGACTCGGCGGGGCTGTCGGTCTCGGTGTCCAGGTGGAGGAGAGTGACTCCCGCGGCGGCCGCCGCCGTCTCCGCTGTCGCCAGGAGCGTACGGCCGAGACCCTGCCCGCGGCCGTCCCGGTGGACCATCAGCTTGACGAGTTCGGCGCGGTGGCGGCTGTTGGGCTTGTCCGGGAAGGCGAGGGTGACCGTCCCGAGCAGTCGGTCCCCGGTGTGGGCTACCCAGACCGCGAGGTGCCCGGCCGAGACCGCGTCCGCGCGGCCCCGCCACCAGGCGACGGCCGCCCCGCGGTCGAGCGGGGCGAGGAATCCGATCGAGGCGCCGCCGTCCACGGTGTCGGTGAGCAGGTCCGCCAAGTCGTCGACCGCATCGTGGAGTTCGGCTGCCGTGAGGCGCTTGACCGCGATCACGGCAGCACCACCGCCAGCGCGTAGCGCACATCCTCGGGGCCGGGGCAGCGAAAGCGCGTTGGGCCCCATACGCGCAGCCGGAGGCAGTCGCCGGCGCCGAGGCGGTGCTCGACGTCCTGCGCGGTCACGTCGAGCGTTCCGTCGAGGACCCAGATGTGCTGCTCCAGGCCGGGTACGGGAGGCCTGTCGTACGCGATGTCCGCGCCGGCGGCGAGCCGTCCTTCGACCAGTTCACCGCGCAGTCCCGCGTACGGCGGCGACACCGATCGCCGGACGAATCCGGCTGCCTTGTCCGTCCAGATCGCCTGATCGGCGGCGCGGACCAGGAGCGCGGGTTCCCCCTCCACCTCGCTGAGCAGGTGCGACATGGTCCGCCCGTACACATGGCAGAGACGGTTCAGGAGGGAGGCCGTGGGGCTGATCTCGGCGCGCTCGGCGCGGGAGAGGGTCGACCTGCTGATCCCGCTGCGCTCCGCCAACTCCCCCAGGGTCCAGCCTCGTTCGGCCCTCAGCTCGGCCAGTCTGGCCCCGAGCCGGGCGTCCACCGCAGCATCGTCATCGCTTCCCATATCCGGGATGTTATCCCAGATGCGGGAATCCAGAAGGTCAGTCGACCGTCGCCGCCTGCGTCAGTGCCTCCAGGACGGGCCGGATCAGCGGATGCCCCTCCGCGCCACGGCGTACGGCGGCGAAGACGCGGCGGGTGGGCGCGATGCCGTCGACGGGGCGGACGACCACACCCGTGAGTTCCATGCCGCGCAGCGCCGAACGCGGCACCAGGGCGACGCCCGCGTCGGCCGAGGCGAGGGCGACGACGGCCCTGAAGTCGTCCGAGGAGTGCTCGAGGCGCGGCTGGAATCCGGCGTTCTCGCAGGCCAGGACGACCACGTCATGGCAGGGGTTGCCCGGATACGGGCCGATCCACGGGTCCTTGGCCAGCTCGGCGAGCGGCACCTCCTCGGCGTCGGCCAGGCGGTGGGAGACGGGAACGACCGCGTCGAAGGGCTCGGCGTAGAGCGGGACGTGCGTCAGCCGCGGGTCGTCCGCGTCCGGGGCGCCCCGGTACTCGACGGCCACCGCGATGTCGACCTGCCGGTCGAGCACCATCGGCAGGCTGGCGTCGCCCTCGGCGTCCTGTACGCGGACGAGGATGCCGGGCGAGGTGACGGCGAGGCGGGCCAGGGCGGGGGCCACGACCAGGCCGATGCCGGTCGCGAAGGAGGCCACGGTGACCGTACCGGCGGAGCCCGAGCTGTACGCGGCCAACTCGGCCTCCGCGCGCTCCAGTTGAGCGAGGACGGCGTTGGTGTGGCCGAGCAGGATCTCGCCCGCGGGCGTCAGCCGTACGCCCTTGGCGCCGCGCTCGACGAGCCGGTGGCCCGTCTCCTGCTCCAGGGCGGTCAGCTGCTGCGAGACCGCCGACGGCGTTAGATAGAGCGCGGCGGCCGCCGCCGTCACCGTGCGGTGGTCGGCCACCGCACGAAGGATGTGGAGCCGCCGCGCTTCGATCATGTGACCGATTCTCTCAGGTCACGCGCCATTTCCGGCCATCAGGCCGGTGTGCGCCCCCGGCGCGGGGGCGCACCCGCCGTCAGGCGTCGAGTTCCGCGCGCGCCGCCACGAAGGCGTCCACGGCCCGGTTCACGTCCTCGGTGGAGTGTCCCGCGGACAGCTGTACGCGGATACGGGCCTGCCCCTGCGGGACGACCGGGTACGAGAAGCCGATCACGTACACGCCACGCTCCAGGAGCAGCTCGGCCATGCGGCTGGCGACGGACGCGTCACCGATCATGACCGGGGCGATCGCGTGGTCGCCGGGGAGGATGTCGAAGCCCTCCGCGGTCATCCGGGAGCGGAACAGCGCGGTGTTCTCCGCGAGCCGGACACGCAGGTCGTCGGCGGACTCCAGCAGGTCGAGGACCTTCAGCGAGGCCGCGGCGATCACCGGGGCGAGCGTGTTCGAGAAGAGGTACGGCCGGGAGCGCTGGCGCAGCAGGGCGACGATCTCGGCGCGGGCCGCGACATAGCCGCCGGAGGCGCCGCCGAGGGCCTTGCCGAGAGTGCCGGTGATGATGTCGACGCGGTCCATGACCCCGTGCAGCTCGGGGGTGCCTCGGCCGCCGGGGCCGACGAAGCCCACGGCGTGCGAGTCGTCGACCATGACCATCGCGTCGTAACGGTCGGCGAGGTCGCAGATCTCCTTCAGGGGGGCGAGATAGCCGTCCATCGAGAAGACGCCGTCGGTGACGATCAGGCGGCGGCGCGCGTCGGAGGCCTCCTTGAGCTGGGCCTCCAGGTCGGCCATGTCGCGGTTGGCATACCGGTGGCGCCGCGCCTTGGAGAGCCGGATGCCGTCGATGATCGAGGCGTGGTTGAGGGCGTCGGAGATGACCGCGTCCTCGGCGCCGAGGAGGGTCTCGAAGACGCCGCCGTTGGCGTCGAAGCAGGAGGAGTAGAGGATCGTGTCCTCCTGGCCGAGGAACGCGGACAGCCGCGCCTCCAGCTCCTTGTGCACCTCCTGCGTACCGCAGATGAAGCGCACGGACGCCATGCCGTAGCCCCAGCGGTCGAGCGCCGCGTGGGCGGCGGCGACGACCTCGGGGTGGTCGGCCAGACCGAGGTAGTTGTTCGCGCAGAAGTTGAGGACCTCACCGGGGCGGCCGCCCGAGGTGACGCTCACGGTCGCGGACTGCGGGCTGCCGATGACCCGCTCGGGCTTGTGCAGCCCGGCGGCGCGGATCTCTTCGAGGGTGGTGCGGAGGTCGTCGCGCACGGAGTCGAACATCATCAGTTCCTTAGAGTCCTCAGAGGGTCCAGTCGAGAATGACCTTGCCGCCACGGCCGCCGGCCGCGTCGTCGAACGCTTCCTCGTAGTCCCGGAATCCGTAACGGCCGGTGATCACGGGCGAGAGGTCGAGGCCGCTCTCCAGCAGGACCGACATCGAGTACCAGGTCTCGAACATCTCCCGGCCGTAGATGCCCTTGATCGTGATCATGGAGGTGACGATCCGGGACCAGTCGACCGGGAACTCCTCGGACGGCAGGCCCAGCATCGCGATCCGACCGCCGTGGGTCATGTTGGCGATCATCTCGCGCATGGCCTCGGGGCGGCCGGACATCTCCAGGCCGATGTCGAAGCCCTCGCGCAGGCCGAGCGTGCGCTGCCCGTCGGCGATCGTCGAGCCTCCGACGTTGAGGGCGAGACTGACACCGATCTTGCGGGCCAGTTCCAGGCGCTCCTCGCTCACGTCGGTGATGACGACGTTGCGGGCGCCCGCGTGGCGTGCCACCGCGGCGGCCATCAGGCCGATCGGGCCGGCGCCGGTGATCAGGACGTCCTCGCCGACCAGCGGGAAGGACAGCGCGGTGTGCACGGCGTTGCCGAACGGGTCGAAGATCGCGGCGACATCGAGGTCGACCGGGACGCGGTGCACCCACACGTTCTGGGCGGGCAGCACGACGTACTCGGCGAACGCGCCGTCGCGGCCGACGCCGAGGCCGACGGTGGCACGGCACAGGTGACGCCGGCCGGCGAGACAGTTGCGGCACTTGCCGCAGACCAGGTGGCCCTCGCCGCTGACGCGGTCGCCGATGTTGATGTCGGCGACGTCGCGGCCGGTCTCGACGACCTCGCCGACGAACTCGTGCCCGAGGACGAGCGGCGTCTTGATGGCCTGCTGCGCCCAGCCGTCCCAGTTGCGGATGTGCAGGTCGGTGCCGCAGATCCCGGTCCTGAGGACCTTGATCAGTACCTCACCGGGGCCGGCCTGGGGCTCCGGAACGTCCGTGAGCCAGAGTCCGGGCTCCGCCTTCTCCTTGACCAGCGCCTTCACTCGACGGCTCCTGTGCGTGAGATCCCGGGAACGGCACGCCGAAGGAGGCCCGCACCGGGGAGAGGGGTGAATTCACCCAGGAATCTGCCGTACGACGGTGCCCTTGGTCCATCGAGGATTTCTTAAGCGCGGCCCCAGCTTTCCTTCACGCCCCAGTTCTCCCTGGCCCTGCCCGGGATCGGATGTCGGACCGCCGGAGTAGCCCAAGAGGGGGACATCGGGATCGGAGGTGCCTACGTGGACATGTATGACCCCCGTCCCGTGGGGGCTCATCACATACATCAAGGGTGGGTCCCCGGCGGCCGGCAAGGCAGGCCTCCCGCGTCCCGGCACATCGTCAGATCCCGAGGACTCCCTCCCGCCGTTCGAGCTGCTCGACCAGCTCGGCCGCCATCGACTTGATGGTCTCCAGGCCCGCTCTTCCCCACGGGCGCGGCTCGACGTCCACGACACAGATGGTGCCGAGGGCGATGCCGCTGCGGTCGATCAGCGGGGCACCGAGATAGGAACGGACGCCGAACTCGTCGACGACCGGATTGCCGGCGAAGCGCGGGTAGTCGCAGACGTCCTCCAGGACGAGCGCCTTGCGGCGCACCACCACATGCGGGCAGAAGCCGTGGTCCCGGGCCATGTAGCGGCCCGGTTCGAGCTCGCTCCGGTCCGCTTTCGCGACGAGGTCGGTGCCCCTGCCGGCACCGTCCGGGGTGTGCAGGCCCGCGAAGAACTGCTGCTCCTCGCCGATGAAGTTGACCATCGAATAGGGCGCCGCGGCGACCACCGCGAGGCGGTCCGCGAAGGCGTCGAAGGCGGGCTCGGGGCGCTCACCGAGGCCCAGCCGGCGCAGCCGTCGCACCCGGGCCGGAGCGTCCTTGTCCTCCGGTGTGAGCAGCAGACGACCGGCCGGCCGCGGCGGGTCGTAGGTCATGTACGGGCTCCGTGGCTCGGGGATTGGGCCGGCGCGTGGGCGAGGAGATGACGGACCAGGATGAGCAGGGTCTGCACCCCCGAGCTGGAGATCCGGGCGTCGCAGCACACGACGGGGATCTCGGGGTCGAGGTCGATGGCCGCGCGCACCTCGGCCGGGTCGTAGCGGTACGAGCCGTCGAACTCGTTGACCGCGACGATGAACGCGAGACCGCGCTGCTCGAAGAAGTCGACGGCCGCGAAGCAGTCCTCCAGGCGTCGCGTGTCGGCGAGGATCACGGCCCCGAGCGCGCCCTCGGAGAGCTCGTCCCACATGAACCAGAACCGCTCCTGCCCGGGTGTGCCGAACAGATAGAGCACATGTTCCGGATCCAGGGTTATGCGGCCGAAGTCCATCGCGACGGTCGTCTCGACCTTGTTCTCGATGCCGTCGAGCCGGTCGGTCGCGGCACTGACCGTGGTCAGCAGTTCCTCCGTACTGAGCGGCGCGATCTCGCTCACCGCGCCGACGAACGTTGTCTTGCCTGCCCCGAACCCTCCCGCCACCAAGATCTTCAGTGCGGTGGGGAAGGGGTCAGAGCTGTCGTCGTAATCCATCGAGCACTGCCTCCAGAAGAGACCGGTCAGTGGGGTTGTGGTGGAACTCCGGCGGCTTCGTGGTGAGCGCCCCGCAGTCGACGAGGTCGGACAGCAGCACCTTGGTGACCGCCGCCGGCAGCTTCAGATGGGCGGCGACCTCCGCGACCGAGACGGGTGCCCGGCAGCGTTCGAGTGCCTGGCCGTGCTCGGGGCCGAGGTAGCCGAGGGGTGTGGCTCCGGTGGCCATGACCTGGGAGAGGAGGTCGAGCGCGGTCGTCGGCCGGGTCCGGCCGTTGCTGACGGTGTAGGGGCGCACCAGGCGTCCTGCCGCGTCATCGAGCCAGGGCCCGTCGCCGGCCGCGGCCACGCTCAAGACCTCATCGCCGAGGGTTCGACGGTGTGCTGCCGGGGCGCGGTGACCAGGTAGGGCCGGACGCTCTTGACCAGCATCGCCATCTCGTAGCCGAGCACGGCCGCGTCGGCCTCGCGGCCCGCGAGCACGGCGAGACAGGTGCCTGAGCCGGCCGTGGAGACGAACAGCAGGGTCGAGTCGAGTTCGACCACGACCTGGCGCACCTCGCCGCCGTCCCCGAACCGCACGCCCGCGCTGCGTCCGAGGGAGTAGAGGCCTGAGGCCAGCGCCGCCATGTGGTCGGCGCTGTCCGGGTCGAGGCCGTGGACCGACTTCACGAGCCCGTCGCAGGAGAGCAGCACCGCGCTCGTGGTGTGCGGTACGCGCTGGACGAGGCCGCTCATCAGCCAGTCGAGATCGGATACGTGGCCGGTCGGCGCATCGCTCGCCATGGGGGATCGACTCCTTGAGGTACGAAGGTCCGCGGGAGCGGTGGGGGTGACGGTGGGGGTGGGGGTGGTCATCACGCGGGTGTGCTCCCGTCGTGCCGGGTGGTGCGGTCGTGTCCGGGCGCGGTGTCGCGGGCCCCGTGCGGCGCCTCTGCGTGCGGCGTACGTGCCTCGCCCGGGCAGGCCGTCGGTGTGGCGTCCTTCGGGGGTACGTCCAGGGGGGCGCCGCCGCCGGCGGGGGTGCCCATGGGCGGCTCCCCGTGGGCCCGGACCGCGCCGTCCCCGCGCGGTGCTTCCAGGCGCGCCCGGTCCGGGAACGACGCCGGGGCTGCCGGCTCGGCCGTCGGCGACACCCCGCGGGACGGCTCCGACCGCTCCCGGCCCGCCCGATCCGCGTCGGCGGCCTCCGCGAGCCCGATCCCGCGCTGGAACGCCGCCATGAGCCCCGGGTCGTGCCCGACGAGATACTCCGTGTCCGGGCGGGGTACGGGTCCTTCGCGCAGTTGGGGAACGATGTGCTCCTGAGCGCGCCGCCTGGGCAGGTGGGGCCTGTCCATGGTGCCGCGCACGACGCCGGTGCGTGGTGTGGGCGGCATGGCCGCGTTCTCGGCGGCGGCGAGTCGGTCCTCGGGGCGGATGCCGGGTACGGCTTCGGCCGGATTGGGCCGCTCCGTACGGGCGCCGCGCACGGGGAGCGGAGCGGAACCGCCGCGACCCGTGACCGGCGCGACACGCGGAGACGTCCGCTCCCCCCGGGCCGGCTCCCGCGGCGACTGCCGAGGGACCGGGGCCACCGGGCGGCCCCCGGGAAGGGCCGGAACCTGGACCGGCGCCGCCTGTGTGGGCCCGGGTCCGATGGCCGGCCGGTGCCCCCCGTTGGTCCCGTGCGGCGGCGCCTGCGTCACGCCCCCGTCGTCGAGGGCGCCCGGCCTCGAGCCCAACAGCCCCTGCGGGATCACGAGTACGGCCTGGACACCGCCGTAGATGTTGTTCTGGAGCCGTACGTGGATGCCGTGCCGGCGGGCGAGCTGCGAGACCACGAACAGACCGATGCGCCCGTCCTGGAGCAGGCCGGCGACATTGACCTGGTCGGGGTCGGCGAGCAGGGCGTTCATCCTGTCCTGTTCGGCCGCCTGCATGCCGAGCCCGCGGTCCTCCACCTCGATGGCCAGTCCCGAGGTGACGAGGTCGACCCGCAGCAGCACTTGGGTGTGCGGGGCGGAGAACACCGTGGCGTTCTCGACTAGTTCGGCGAGCAGGTGGATGACGTCGGCGACCGCGTGGCCGCGCAGGGTGCCGTCGATCGGGGGCACCAGCTTGACCCGCGAGTACTGCTCGACCTCGGCGATCGCGGAGCGCAGCACCTCGGTCATGGAGACGGGGTTGCTCCACTGACGGCGCGAGACGGCGCCGCCGAGCACGGCCAGGTTCTCGGCGTGGCGTCTGATGCGGGTGGCCAGGTGGTCGACGTGGAAGAGCCCTTTGAGGAGGTCCGGGTCCTCGATCTCGTTCTCCAGCTCGTCGAGGATGGAGATCTCGCGGTGCACGAGGGACTGCAGGCGCCGGGCCAGATTGACGAAGACCTCGACCTTCTGCTCGCTGCCCGCGTGGCTGGAGAGCTGCGAGGCCTGCACGACGGCCGCGACGGCTCCGTCGTGGGCACGGGAGATGTCGGCGGCGAGCAGTTCGAAGTCGTCGGCGTCCGCGGGAGGACGGCGGCGAGTCTTGCGCGCGGGCGGGTCCTCGCCGCGGCGCAGCCCCTCGACGACGGCGCGCAGATCGGTCTCGGTGCGGGCGCTGGTGCGGCGCAGGGCTCCTATGCGTTCCCGTACGGACGTGGCGGCGCGATCGGCGGCCACGGCGGCGATCAGGATGCCGGCCAGGGCCACGCCCACCGCTCCGGCGAGGACGGCCCACAGGATCGGGCCGGGCCGGGCGCCGGTGGAGCGGACGGTGAACAGTACGGCGGCGCACGCGCTGAGGGCTACGGCGGTCGGCGGCAGGACCGCGAGGCGCAGCAGCTGGGGCCGCAGGTGCGTCTCGGGCAGCGAGGGGGTGGCACGGGCGACCGGTCGTCCGTGCCGCCCGCCCTCACGGCGGTCTGCGCGTGCGGCCGGTGCGCGAAGGTGAGACATCGGCGTCCTCGTACTGGATGCGTCGGGGGCACGGGGCTCCCGCGGGTCTGCGCGACTCGGGCGTGTGCCATCGCGGTGCCGGTCGAGAGAGCCGAAAAAAACGGCCCTGCGTCGCCCGTCGGCAACTGACAGTAGTCGCCAACGCATCATGTGCGGTGGGCTGTTGACAAACTCCCCCAGGTAGCGTCCCGCTCTGGTATGAGGCGTCGCACGCCTGACCGATAACTCCATCGGACACACGTTCATGTCGGGCCCTGGACCCGATCAGAGCTGGTCAGAAGCGGTCACAAGCAAAGGGCGAGGGCCGAGGAGCGTTTCGCTCCTCGGCCCTCGCCGTAGATCCGTCGATCAGCCCGCGGACACCGTTTCGGGCTCTCCGGTGCCCTCCGTCGAGCTGTCGGCGACGTCACCCGGTGTGTCGGCGGCGACGGTCTCCTCGACGACCGGCCAGCCCTCCTTCGGCGTACGGGCGACACCACGCCACCACGGCTCGGAGGGGATGTTCTCGGCCGTGGGCTCGAAGGGCTCGCCGGGGCGGGGCAGCGCGACGCGCGCTCCGACCGCGCGGGCGGCGGCCAGCGTGCCCTCACCCGGGTCGGACCAGGCGTGGGTGGAGAGGTTGAACGTCCCCCAGTGGATCGGCAGCATCACCCCGGAGGGCTCGCCACCCTGGAGGTCGAGGTGGGAGCGCATCCCCTCCTGGGGCGTCATGTGGATGTCGGGCCAGAAGTCGCTGTAGGCGCCGATCTGGATCATCGTGGCGTCGAACGGGCCGTGCGCGGCGCCGATGTCCTTGAAGCCCTGGAAATAGCCCGTGTCGCCACTGTGGTAGATCCGGTGCGCGTCTCCCTCGGCGACCCAGGAGGCCCAGAGGGTGTGCTGAGTGTTGCGCAGGCCGCGACCGCAGAAATGGCGCGCCGGGGTCGCCGTCAGGGTGATCCCGCCGACCTTGGTCGATTCGTGCCAGTCCAGCTCACGGATCCGGTCCACCGAGATGCCCCAGTGCTCCAGATGGGCTCCGACGCCGAGCGGCACCGCGAACACCGTATCCGTGCCGGCCAGCGCCTTGATCGTGGGCATGTCGAGGTGGTCGTAGTGGTCGTGCGAGATCACCACGACGTCGACCGGGCCGAGCGCGGCCAGCGGCAGGGGCACGGGGTGCAGTCGCTTGGGACCGGCGAAGGCGAACGGAGAGCAGCGCTCGCCCCAGACCGGGTCGAACAGCACGCGGTGGCCGTCGATCTCGGCGAGGACGCTGGAGTGCCCCATCCAGGTCAGCCGCAGGCCAGTCGCGGCGGGCCTGGCCAGGTCGGCGAGTGTCGTCGCGTGCACCGGCACCGTCCCGGCCGGGGAGCGGTGGGCGCGCTCCTCGCTGCGGAAGTAGACCTTCGCGAACTCCAGCATCGAGCCGTCGGGGCGGGTGCGGGCGGTCTCCGGGTTCTGGAAGACACCGTCCGCGAAGTTCGGCGAATTGCGGATGCGCCGCATGCGCGCACCACCCGGATCCGCGCCGAAGGCGGCGGGCCGCAGCGCGCGGAGCCCGGAGCTCAGGGTACGGAAACCGGTCACGGATACCTCCAGATGGAGTCGGTCAGGCTTTCATTATGGTCGTCGCCTCTGACAGCGCCGGGTCGCCCCGGTCACAAAGCGATGTCCGTGGCCCTGGGTCTGTATGTGCTCAACCCCGGCGCGCCCGTGCTTCTTCCGGGTGAGGGAGACGTTCTGGGCGCCACCGCGCCCCCGGGTGACCGCCGGTGGCCCGTCGCGGTGCGAGCACGTCCGGGTACGGCCCGGGTTCACCGAGCGGACCCGCGCCGCTCCGCACCGTCGTGCTCGGGCACCCGCGGCATCTCCACCGACGATCGATCCAGGGCGTTGACATGCCCCGGAACCCTTCCGATACTGACTCGTGATTCAGTAGACCGGGTAACCGTCCCGGTGGCCCGAGGGCCGCATCGGCCCGTCCACCCCTGGAGACACCGTGTCCGACCTCCCCGCCGCGTCGGCGACGACCGAGGGCGCCTCGGACGTCGTGCGGCGCGTCATCGCGCGGTACCCGTGACGGCCGGGACGCCCACCGGCGGCGAGGCCCTCGTCCGCGCCCTGTGCGGCCACGCCGTGACCCGGGTCTTCGGCATCCCCGGGACGCACAACCTGGAGATCTACCGCCACCTGTCCGCGTACGGCATCCGGCACGTCCTGACGCGCCACGAGCAGGGCGCCGGATACGCCGCCGACGGCTACGCGCGCGTGACCCGGCACCCTGGTGTCGTGATCACGACGACCGGACCCGCCCTGCTGAACGTGGCGGCGGCCGTCGGCCAGGCGTACTCGGACAGCGTGCCGCTGCTCGTCGTCTCCCCCGGGATGCCGCTGCGCCATCCGCGGCTCGCCACCGGTCTGCTGCACGAGACACGCAGTCAGACGGAGGCCCTGCGGGGCGTGGCCGCCTTCAGCCATCGCGTGTCCTCGGTCGCGGAGATCGACGCGGCGGTGGCGCGCGCCTTCACGCTGTTCCGCTCCCGTCGGCCGCGCCCCGCGCACATCGAGATCCCCCTCGATCTGCTGGAGGCCGCCGAGGAGACCGGCCCCGTCCGCCTCGCTCCTCCTGTCGCTCCCCTCGCCCCGGCCGCGGCGGCCGTTGAGCGGGCCGCCGAAGCCCTGCTCGCGGCACGCCGTCCGGCGCTCGTGCTCGGCGGCGGAGCGCGCGGCGCGGCCACCCCGGGCATCGCCCTCGCGCTCGCCGAGGAGCTGGGCGCTCCCGTCGTCACCACGGCCAACGGCAAGGGGATCGTCCCCGAGACCCATCCGCTGTCCCTCGGCGTGTCCCTCCACAGCCCCTCGGTCCAGAACTGGCTCACGGAACGCGACGCCGTGCTCGCCGTCGGCACCGAACTCGCCGAGTCCGACCTGTGGTCCGCGCCGCCCGCCCTGAACGGCACGCTGATCCGCGTGGACCTGGACCCGGACCAGATGTACGCGGGCCTCCCCGCGGACATCCCCGTCGTCGGCGACGCGCGGCTCGCCCTGACGGCACTGCTCGCCGCCGTCGAGACGCCCGGCGGTGTACGCCGTCACGCGCGCGTGCCCGGCGAGGACCCCGTCCGACGCGCCGGAGTCCTGCGGGCCGCGCGGAACGCCGAGACCGCCGGGCGCGACGCCCGCTGGATCCCGTACCTGCGGGCCCTCCGCGCCGTCCTCGCCGAGGACGCCGTGATCACCTCGGACAGCGCCCAGTGCTGCTACTACGGAGCACTCCCCCACTTCCCGCTCGGTCCCGGGGGCCGCTATCTTCACCCGACCGGCTTCGGCACGCTCGGCTACGCGCTGCCCGCGGCGATCGGCGCCAAGACGGCGTTCCCCGACCGCCAGGTGGTGGCGCTCAGCGGGGACGGCGGCCTCCAGTTCACGGTGCAGGAACTGGCGACCGCGGCACAGCTCGGCCTCCCGCTGCCCGTCGTGGTGTTCGACAACGGCGGCTACGGGGAGATCCGCGACGAGATGGCCGCCCGGGGCGACACCCCCACGGCCGTCGACCTCGCTCCGGTCGACCTGCCCGCCCTGGCCCGCGCCTACGGAGGACAGGGCACGCACGCGTACAGCCCGGACGAGCTGACCGCCGCGCTCACCAAGGCACTGCGCACCCCCGGCCCCACCCTGATCGCCATCCCCGAGGAGACCCCATGACCGCCCCCCTGATGACGCTCACCTGGACGGACCATGTCACCGGCCGCCCGGGATACCTCGTCGTCGACCGGCTCGTGCGCGGTGTCTCCAGCGGCGGTCTGCGGATGCGGCCCGGCTGCACGCTGGAGGAGGTCGCCGGGCTGGCCCGTGGCATGACCATGAAGGAGGCCCTGCACTACAACCCCGAGGGCCGGTACATCCCGCTGGGCGGCGCCAAGGGCGGTATCGACTGCGATCCCCAGGACCCGGCGGCTTACGGCCTGCTGGTGCGTTATCTGCGCGCCATGCGCCCGTACATCGAGGCCTTCTGGACCACCGGCGAAGACCTCGGGCTCAGCCAGGACCTGGTCGACCGGGCCGCCGAGGAGGCCGGGCTCGTCTCGTCCATCCAGGCCGTGTACCCGCTGCTCGACGACGAGACGGCGGCCCGGAAACGGCTCGCGGACGCCTTCGCGGTCGAGGTGGACGGCATCGGCCTCGACGAGCTGGTCGGCGGCTGCGGCGTCGCCGAATCGGTGCTCGCCGCCCTGGACCGGGCCGGCGTGCCGTACGCGGGAACGCGCGTCGCCGTGCAGGGACTCGGCACCATGGGCGGGGCCACGGCCCGCTTCCTCGTGCGCGCGGGACTCAAGGTCGTGGCCGTCGCCGACGTCAAGGGAACCATCGCGAACCCGGACGGCCTCGATGTCGACGCGCTGCTCGGGGCGCGGGACGCGTACGGGACCGTCGACCGCGCGGTGCTGCGCCACGCCGACCGTGAACTCCCCGGTGACGCCTGGCTGTCCGCCGACGTCGAGGTGCTGGTGCCCGCCGCGGTCTCCTACGCGATCGACACGGCGAACCAGCAAGGGATCAGGGCCCGTTGGATCGTCGAGGCGGCCAACATGCCCGTCCTGGCGGACGCGGAGCTGCTGCTCGCCGCGCGCGGGGTCACCGTCCTGCCGGACGTCGTGGTCAACTCCGGCACGAACGCCTGGTGGTGGTGGACCCTGTTCGGCGACATCGACGCCGACGCGGACGAGGCCTTCGCCCACACCCGGCGCTCCATGCGCGCCCTGATCGACCGGACCCTCGCGCGCGCGGAGGCCGACGGCACGACGCCGCGGGCCGCCGCCCACGCCATCGTCACCGATCGGCTGCCGGTCATCGCGGAGCGGTTCGGCTGGTACCGGTGAGGGACCCGGAGCCGCTGACCGCCCGCCAACGCGAACTCGTCGGGTCGGTGGCGGGCCCGCCGCCCGGCACGCGGTGAGTCCGCGCCGAGGGCGGCGATTCCCTGGCGGGAATTGAGGCGCGGGCCGGACCGAAGCAGAGTCGGTGTCGTCAGAGGAACCCGCGCGAAAGCGCGCACCGACCTGCACGAGGAGCACCATGTCCGCCATCGACGCGCAGGACCTGATCGAGCGCTACATCGGCGTCTGGAACGAACCCGACCCCGAGATCCGCCGCAAGACCGTGCACGAGCTGTGGGCGCAGGACGGCGTGCATCTCCTGCGCCCGCCGCGGGAAATGCACGACAGGGCCGTGTCCCTCGGCTTCGGCACCGCCGTGCTGGAGGCCAGGGGTCACGACGAGCTGCACGCGCGCGTGACGCGTGCCTACGAGGAGTTCGTGGCCCCTGGGACGTACGTCTTCAGGATCCAGGAGTCCGCCCGCCGGCTGAACGACGTGATCACGTTCCGCTGGGAGTCCTTCCACACCGGGGACGGACAGGTCACGGGCGGCGGGCTGGAGTTCCTCGTCCTTGACGAGGACGGTCGTATCAAGGCCGACTACCAGTTCGTCGACTGACGGCGACCGAGGTCGACCGGAGCCGATGGGAGCCGGCCCGGCTCGGCCGGAGTGGCCCGGGTCGACCGAACAGGTGTCGGCCGGGCGGCCGGGCCGTCCTTCGCCGGGGCGCGCAGGGCGAGGTGCCGAGGGAGGCGTCAACTCGTGTCGGGCCCCACCTCAAAGGGCTGTGTAGGGTTGCCGCGTGGCGAGAGTGCGGTTGAGCGTGGCGGAGCGGCGTGAGGAGTTGCTGCGGGCCGCCGTCGAACAGATCGAGGCGCGGGGCGTGGCGGCGGTACGGATCGCCGACGTGGCCTCGTCCCTCGGCGTGAGCAACGCGCTGGTGCTGTACCACTTCTCGACGAAGGAGAAGCTGGTCGCCGCCGCGTTCACGTACGCGGCCGAGGACGATCTCGCCCATCTGCGCAAGCTGCTCGGCCGCCGTACGACGGCACTGCGACGCCTTCGGACCGCCGTGCGCTGGTACGCCCCGACGGGGCAGGCGAAGGGCTGGCGCCTGTGGATCGAGGGCTGGGCGGTCGCCCTGCGTGAGCCCGCGCTGCGCGACGTCACCCGCGATCTCGACCGGCAGTGGAAGGCCGCGATGACCGAGGTGATCGCGGAGGGCGTGGCCGCGGGCGAGTTCCACTGCCCGGACCCCACGAGCGCGGTCCTCAGGATGACCGCGCTGCTGGACGGACTGGCCGTCCAGATGACGGCGTACTCGGGAGCCGTGTCACGGGCGCGGACCCAGGAGTGGGCGGACGAGGCCCTCGCCCGTGAACTGGGCCTCGAGCGCGAGGCGTTGATGGCGGCGGTTCGCTAGCGCGGGTGCGGGGCGCATTGTCCCCGGTCCGCGATCCGCGCCGCCCGGGTCCAGTTCGTGAACCGCCGTGAGGACGATCGTGTCCCGGATCTCGCCGGAGCGACCGGTACCCCTGATCCGCCCTGGCCGAAGGCGGACGCCTGTCACCTCACCCGTCGAGCCGGCCCGCCCGGGACGCCGGTGCGGGTCCGGGCCTGTTCTACAGGCCCGGACCCGCTCTGTCCGTGACGCCGTGGCCGCAGTGGGCCGTGGCGCCTTGACCGGGGTGGTCCCGTGCCCACGTGACCAGGGTGGCCCGTGATCCCGTGGCCACGTGACCGGGGCGGTCCGGTCTCAGGCCACCGACTCGATGCGCATCTTGATGTCGTCAGGTGACAGGGTCCCCTTGGCCGCGACGTGATCGCCCGAGGACTCCCCGCGCAGCCGCCGTCCGATCCACGGGACCAGATATTCGCGGGCCCACTGGATGTTGTCGCGGCGCATTTCGAGCGTGCCGCGCGGCGGGAGGGGCGGCCAGGGCTGGTCCGGGTCGGCGGGCACATCGAGACCGAGTACCTGTCCGGCACGGAGCGCCACCCGGGTGTGCCCCTCGGGCGAGAGGTGCAGACGGTCGCCGTCCCAGGCGCGGCGGTCCTGGATCGTCTTCAGGGACCAGAGGTCGAGGACGGGACAGCCGTAGCGGTCCGCGATGGCCCGTACATGTCCGTTGTAGGTGGCGATCTTGCCGCGCAGATGCTTGAGCACGGGGACGCCGCGGGTGTCGAAGCCGGTGGTCACCATGACGGTGCCGACGGCGGAGGTGAGGTCGGCGATCGCGCGCTCGAAGCGCTCCGCGACCTCGTCGGGGTCGGTGCCGGGGCGGATGATGTCGTTGCCGCCCGCGCAGAACGAGACCATGTCCGGGCCGAGTTCCTTGGCCCTCTGGAGCTGGGACTCGACGATCTGGTCGAGCAGTTTGCCGCGCACCGCGAGATTGGTGTAGTTGAAATCGCCCTCGGGTCGCCGGTCGGCGAGAAGTACCGCGAACCGGTCGGCCCAACCGACGAACGCCCCGTCGGGCCCAGGGTCGCCGACGCCCTCGGTGAAGCTGTCCCCCACCGCCACGTACGACCCGATCACTGATCTGTTGTCATTCTTCGAATCGTCTGCCACATCGGCCCATGATTCACCTTTGGATGTGAGCTACGCGACCGTAGGGAAGGGTTGACGGACGGTGAGATAAGCCACTCGCCAAGCATTGGTCAACTCTGGAATAGGGCTCGGAGCAAGGGTGTTGAAGCAGCGATCACCGACATGCCGCGGAAATCGCGGGGAATCGCTCGGCGGCAGTCACGCGCCTTGCTCGACCACGGTCACGTGCCTCGCGGCGGGAAACACCGAAGGCCGGACCCCGGGGATCATGGGGTCCGGCCTTCGGATGCAGTCCTGCCGTCAGGAGCAGGGCAAGCGTCCGGAGCTCAGGGTGAGGCGTCAGCCGACGGCGACACCGTGCGAGCGCAGGTACGCGACCGGGTCGACGTCGGAGCCGTAGTCCGGCGTCGTGCGGATCTCGAAGTGCAGGTGCGGTCCGGTGACATTGCCGGTCGCGCCGGAGAGGCCGAGCTGCTGGCCCTCGGTCACGGTCTGCCCCGCCGAGACGGACAGGGACGACATGTGGGCGTACTGGGAGTACTTGCCGTCGGCGTGCTGTATGACGACCTGGTTGCCATAGGCACCGCCCCAGCCCGCGGAGACGACGGTGCCCGCCGCTATGGACTTGATCGTGGTGCCGGTCGGGACCACGAAGTCCACGCCCGTGTGGTAGCCGCTGGACCACATGCTGCCCGCCACCTTGTAGCCGGTACCGACCGTACTGCCCTCGACCGGCAGGGTGTAGCCGGAACCGCTCTCGGCGGAAGCGGTGTTGGAGGCAGCCGTGTCGCTGGCCGGGGTCGCCCGGTCGGTCTTCGCCGCCGAGGTCGTCGTCCGGGTGGCCGAGTGGGCGGCGCCGGCGAAGGCGGCCTTCTTGCCGAGCGACAGCTTCAGACCGGGGTGGATCAGCGACGGGTCGCTGCCGATGGCGGAGCGGTTGTCGGAGTAGATCTTCTTCCAACCGCCGGTGACGTTCTGCTCGTCGGCGATCTTCGAGAGATAGTCGCCGGACCTCACCGCGTACGTCTTCGTCGTGGCGGACTTCTTGGCGACGGGAGCGGCGGTCGCGGCCTTCTCGACGTGCTGCGCGACGGCGGTGGCCGGGGTCGCGGCGTGGGCACCCGTGGCGCCCATCAGAGGCAGCGCGAGCGCCGCGCCACCGGTTCCGGCCACGGCGATCGAGCGGGTGAAACGCAAGGACTTGGGACGGCGGTGCTTACCCTTGGCGGGCATGACGATTTCCTCTCCGGCGCCTGCGGGGTGAGCTGTCGGGTGCGGGCTGGAGATGCCCGGCCGCGGTGCTGCGCGGCTGTACCCCTAGCCTGTTCCGGAGACCGGATCAGGCACGGAACCTGTGGGTCCCCCGCTCCTGCCGTGTACGGGTGAGTGTGCGGATTCCGGGCGGCGGCAGGATTGGGCGTCCGTCCGGATTGAGGCAGAACGTAAGCGAGATGAGAGCGCGTCGACAACCGTGCGCTTTGTCCGTGCGCTCACCTTTCTTGATCCATGGGGGAATTGCCGTCACCCTCTGTGGAATGACGATCTTTCGGACCTCTCAACCGGCCCGGAAACGCGGGCGGGTTGAGAAATGAGGACGGCAACGCATCGTCACGAATATGACGCTCCTCACGCGACTCGACCCAGGGTGCTTTATTCCAGGGCCAGTTGTAACGAAGGCGCCAATTGGGACAGAACAGCCAGATACGACGTGAATGGATAACCGTCACATCCGGGCCTCCGTGCCGGTCGGCACGCAAAACGGCACGCAGCAATGCCGCACATCGGCGCAATTCAACCTGCCGAATCCGTACGGCCGGGCCAGGCGGCCGACTCCCTGGCAAATTCGAACATACGTGCCCAACGAGCTGTGTCATCGAGGGCGTCCCGCCTGGTAGACGACCCCTGTGGACAACTCATTGCCTCAGGAACCCATGTCGTATCGTCGAGAGCGCGAGCCGGACACAACTGCCGACGAGCGATGCCGAGTCCAGCCCGGCGACGCCGGCGGCCGAATGGGAGGAGCCCCCGTGACGCAGCAGGTCCCGTCGACCGAGCCCGATCTCGGCGGAGTGCGCAACTTCCGCGACGTGGGCGGCCTGCCCACCGCGGACGGCCGGCGAGTGCGCTACGGGCACCTGTTCCGCAGCGGCCACCTCGCTCACGCCACGGACGAGGACGCCGCGTTCCTCGCCTCCCTGGGACTCCACACGATCTTCGACTTCCGCAATGCCGCGGACCAGAAGATGGAGGGCCCGGACGTCGAACTGCCGGGCGTACGGAACGTGAATCTTCCGCTGACCGACCCGGCGGACGGCAGCGAGTTCTGGAAGATGGTCCGCGACGGCGATCTCGACCAGCTGCGCGCGATCCTCGGCGACGGCAAGGCCGCGAACCGGATGATCCACTCCTACCGCACGATCATCAAGGAGCGCACGGCCGAGCACTCCCAGGTGCTGCACGCGCTGGCCGAGGACAGTGTGCCCGCGCTGATGCACTGCGCGGCCGGCAAGGACCGCGCCGGGCTGTCCATCGCCATCACCCTCCTCGCCCTCGGCGTCGAGCGCGACGCGATCGTGGCCGACTACCTGGAGTCGAACGCCGCGCACCGCCGCTACAAGGTGCGCCGCAGCAACACCTCGGCCTCCGCGTACTCCCCCGAGGTCATGGAACTGCTCAGCCCGCTCTTCGACGCACGCGCCGAGTATCTGACGGCCGCGTTCGAGACGATCGAGGAGACCTGGGGCAGCGTCGACGCCTACCTGGAGCAGGGGCTGGGGATGACGCCGGAGCTGCGGGAGCGCCTGCGCGAGCGGCTGCTGGACTGAGCCGCTCGCCCGGGCTGCGGTTTCTAAGCGTTCCGGTGGTGGTTCTACTGGTTCTTCGCGCCCAGCGTGAAGAGCAGGTAGATGAAGGCCGCGAAGAGGTGGCCGACGGCGACGTAGATGATCAGCCGCACCCACAGGGCGCGCGGGAACTTCTCCTCCATGGACCGCCGGCGGGGTTCTGTGGGTTCGGTCATGACGTCTCTCCCGAGGTGGGGTGGCCCGTCGCCGGGCCGAGGCACAGCGCGGCGACGGGACTCTGCAGCAGGGTGTGTACGAAGAGGAGCTCGGCTCCGTCGCGCTCGACGGCGGCGATGCGGTGCGGGGTCAGCGAGTCGAAGTGGGCGCTGTCCCCCGGCGCGAGGACGTGCGCGGTGTCTCCGAGGCGCAGCCTGAGCCGCCCCTGGAGGACGTACAGCCACTCCTCGCCCGGATGGACGCGCACGATGTCGCCCTGTGAGCCGGACGGGACGTGCACGCGCAGCGCCTGCATGCCTCGCCCCGCGGCACCGGCCTGCCAGTAGGTCCAGCCGCCCGCCGGGGCCGGTTGCATGTCGGCGGCCCGCACGATCGCGTCACGGTCGGCGACCGTCTCACCGAGCAGTTCGGAGACCGTCGTACCGTAGACACGGGCCAGCGTGAGCAGCATCGGCAGCGAGGGCTGGCGCTGCCCGGTCTCCAGACGGGAGAGGTGGGCGGGCGAGAGCCCGGCCGCGCGGGCGGCGGCCTCCAGCGTGAGGGACGCGTTGCGGCGCAGCGCGCGGAGCTGGGGCGCGACGGCGTGCAGCTCGGCGGACGGCTCGTCGGCCGCCCCTGGATCCACAGGGCTCATATGACCATTGAGCCCGATGATTACCTCTGGGGCAATTTTCTTGCCCCAGAGGCAAAGAGCCCGACGGTGTCGACGCCGGGTCCTCGGCAGCGTCGACGCCGCATCCAGACCCGCGTCGACGCCGCGCCCGCACCCGAGTCGGCGCGGCGCCCGCGTCCACGCCGCGACGGCAGCGGCCCGCCGGAGCGGCCGGGTCTCAGCGGTTCGCCACCGCCTGTTTCACCAGGGTCTTGCCGAAGTCCCACATCAGCCCGCCGCCGCTGTGCGCGTCCTCCATCACCGCGGTGAAGGCCTCCACGAACCGGTCGACGTCCTGCTGGTCGATGACCAGCGGCGGGATCAGCTTGATCACCTCCAGGTGGTCGCCGGAGACCTGGGTGAGGATGCGGTGCCTCTGGAGCAGCGGGACGACGACCATCTGCGCGAAGAGGCCCTTGCGCGCGGCCTGCAGCATGGTCCAGCGGCCGCGCAGCTTGAGCGACGTGGGCCGGCCGAACTCGATGCCGATCATCAGACCCCGGCCGCGTACGTCGCTGAGCAGCTCGTACCGGTCGACCAGGGCCGCCAGCCGGGACTTCAGCTGTTCCCCGGTGATCCGCGCGTTGGCGACGATCTGCTCGTTCTCCATCACGGAGAGCACCGCGAGCCCCGCCGCCATGGCCTGCGCGTTGGAACCGAAGCTCGCCGAGTGCACGAGGACCCGGTCCATGGAGGAGTAGACCTTCTTGAAGATCCAGTCCTTGCCGAGCGTCGCGCCGACCGGCACATAGCCCCCGGAGAGCGCCTTGGCCACGCACACGAGGTCCGGTTCGACCCCTTCCTCGTGCTGGTAGGCGTAGAAGTCCCCGGTGCGGCCGAGGCCGGTCTGCACCTCGTCCGCGATGAGCAGGGCCTTGTGCCGGTGCAGCAACTCCTGGGCGGCGCGCAGATATCCGGGCGGGGACTCGTGGACGCCCTTGCCCTGGATCGGCTCCACGATCAGCGCGGCGACGTCGCCCTTCTTCAACTCCCTTGCCAGGGCGTCGAGATCGCCCAGCGGGACGGCCGTGTCGGGCAGCAGCGGGGCGAAGCCGTCACGGAAGCCGTCCTCGCCGTTCACGGACAGGGATCCGGTGGTCAGGCCGTGGAAGGCGTGCGAGCAGTACAGAACGCGCGGCCTGCCGGTGGCGTACCGGGCGAACTTCAGCGCGGTCTCGACCGCCTCCGTCCCGCTGTTGCCGAAGAACACCCGGTCCAGATGCGGGCTGTGGGCGAGCAGGCGTTCCGCGAGCAGGCCAGGCAGCGGCTGGCAGTCGAAGCGGGTGAGGTCGGCGAGCGAGGCGTCGAGGACGTCGTGCAGCGCGCGCCGGACGACGGGGTGGTGGCGGCCGAGGCCCATCACCCCGAACCCGGCGAGCATGTCCAGGTAGTCGTTGCCGTCGGCGTCCCAGAAGTGCGCGCCCTCGGCCCGCTCGTACACCTTGTCGAAGCCGATGGTGTGCAGCATGCGCGGGAGCTGGTGGTTCAGGTATTTCGTGTGCAGTTCGTAGCGCTCGGCTCCGCGCTCGGCGAGGAGTGCGCCGAGGTCGAACTCCCCCTTCTCCGCAGGGTCGGTCATTCCTGTTTCTCCTTGGACGACTCATCCTCGGCCGGCCGGTCGGCGGCCTTCGACAGCTCGTACGCGGTCTTGGCCCGCTCGTCCCTGATCGCCAGGCCGGCGCTGATCCGCCCGGCGATCTCGACGGGTGTGAGCCCGATGTCGGCCAGCACCTCGGCCCGCTTGGCATGCGCGAGGAACTGCTCCGGGATGCCGAACCTCCGTACGGGCACGTCGACTTCGGCGTCCCCGAGGGCCAGCGCGACCGCCGCGCCGACGCCCGAGGCCCGGCTGTTGTCCTCGACGACTGCGACGAGCCGGTGCTCGGCGGCGAGGTGGGGCAGCGCCGGGTCGACGGGCTTGACCCAGCGCGGGTCGACGACTGTGCAGCCGATGCCCCGGGCCTCCAGGAGGTCGGCGGTCTGGAGGCAGACCGGCGCCATGACGCCCACCGCGACGAGCAGCACCTCGGGGCGCTCCCCCCGGTGCAGGACGTCGAGCCCGCCCACATGGTCGACCGCGGGGATCGCCGGGCCGACCGACTCCTTCGGGAAGCGGATCAGCGTCGGCGCGTCGTCGACGGCGACCGCCTCCCGCAACTGGGCCCGCAGCTGGTCGGCGTCGCGCGGCGCGGCGATCCTGAGGCCGGGCACGACCTGGAGGATCGACATGTCCCACATGCCGTTGTGCGAGGCGCCGTCGACGCCGGTGACCCCGGCCCGGTCGAGGACGAAGGTCACCCCGCAGCGGTGCAGGGCGACATCCATGAGGAGCTGGTCGAAGGCCCGGTTGAGGAAGGTCGCGTACACGGCGACGACGGGATGGAGCCCGCCGGTCGCGAGACCTGCCGCGGACACCGTGGCGTGCTGCTCGGCGATGCCGACGTCCCACACCCGGTCGGGGAACCGCTCGGCGAACTTCCCGAGCCCCACCGGATGCAGCATGGCCGCCGTGATGGCCACGACGTCCGCGCGCTCCTCGCCGATCCTGACGATCTCGTCGCCGAACACGGAGGTCCAGGAAGGGCCGTTGGACGGCGCGAGGGGCTCGCAGGTCAGCGGGTCCATCACCCCGACCGTGTGGAAGTGGTCCTCCTCGTGCGCGAGCGCGGGCTCGTAGCCGCGCCCCTTCTCGGTCAGGCAGTGGATGAGCACGGGCCCGTGGAAGCGTTTCGCCCGGCGCAGCGCGGACTCCACGGCTCGCACGTCGTGGCCGTCGATCGGGCCGACGTACTTGAGCCCGAGGTCCTCGAACATGCCCTGCGGCGCGAAGGCGTCCTTGAAGCCCTTCTTCGCGCCGTGCAGCGACTCGTAGATCGTGTTGCCGACGAGCGGGGTGCGCAGCAGGACGTCCTTGCCCCAGGCCAGGACCTGCTCGTAGCTGTCGGTCGTCCGCAGGGTCGCGAGGTGGTTCGCGAGGCCGCCGATGGTCGGCGCGTACGAGCGTTCGTTGTCGTTGACGACGATGATCAGCGGTCGGTCCTTGGCGGCGGCGATGTTGTTCAGCGCCTCCCACGCCATGCCGCCGGTCAGCGCGCCGTCGCCGATGACCGCGACGACATGGCCTTTCTCGCCCTGCACCTGGCGGGCCTTGGCGAGCCCGTCCGCCCAGCCGAGCGCCGTGGAGGCGTGGCTGTTCTCGATGACGTCGTGCTCGGACTCCTCGCGCGAGGGGTAGCCGGACAGGCCTCCCTTGCCGCGCAGCTTGGAGAAGTCCTGACGCCCTGTCAACAATTTATGTACGTAGCTCTGATGGCCGGTGTCCCACAGGATGCGGTCGACGGGCGACTCGAAGACCCGGTGGAGGGCGATGGACAGTTCCACCACTCCCAGATTGGGTCCGAGATGACCGCCGGTCCTGGCGACCGCGTGCACCAGGAACTCCCTCACCTCTTCGGCCAGTTCACCGATTTCTGCCTCGGACAGCGCCTTCAGGTCGCGTGGTCCCCGGATGTTCTCCAGAATCGTCACGTCGGGCCCCCTCTCGGTCCGTGCTGATCAGCTCACGGTGACGGCCGGTTCTCCGGACGCGACGCCGTCGTTCTCCATCTGCTCCGCGATCTTCATCGCCTCGTCGATGAGGGTCTCGACGATCTTCGACTCGGGGACGGTCTTGATGACCTCGCCCTTGACGAAGATCTGCCCCTTGCCGTTGCCGGAGGCGACCCCCAGGTCCGCCTCCCGCGCCTCGCCGGGACCGTTGACGACGCAGCCCATGACCGCGACGCGCAACGGGACCTCCATCCCCTCCAGACCGGCCGTGACCTCGTCGGCCAGCTTGTACACGTCGACCTGGGCGCGCCCGCAGGACGGGCAGGAGACGATCTCCAGGCGCCGCTGCCGCAGCCCCAGCGACTCCAGGATCTGGATGCCGACCTTGCACTCCTCGGCGGGCGGCGCGCTCAGCGAAACCCTGATGGTGTCACCGATGCCCTCGCTGAGCAGCGCGCCGAACGCCACGGCCGACTTGATGGTCCCCTGGAACGCCGGACCGGCCTCGGTCACCCCGAGGTGCAGCGGATAGTCGCACTGCGCGGCCAGTTGCCGGTAGGCGTTGACCATGACGACCGGGTCGTTGTGCTTCACCGAGATCTTGATGTCCCGGAACCCGTGCTCCTCGAAGAGCGACGCCTCCCACAGCGCCGACTCGACGAGCGCCTCGGGCGTCGCCTTGCCGTACTTCTCCAGCAGCCGCCGGTCGAGTGAGCCGGCGTTCACTCCGATACGGATCGGGGTCCCGGCGTCCTGCGCGGCCCGCGCGATCTCCTTCACCTTGTCGTCGAACTGCTTGATGTTGCCGGGGTTCACCCGCACCGCCGCGCAGCCCGCCTCGATCGCCGCGAACACGTACTTCGGCTGGAAGTGGATGTCCGCGATCACCGGGATCTGGGACTTGCGGGCGATGGTCGCGAGCGCGTCCGCGTCGTCCTGCGTGGGGCAGGCGACGCGGACGATCTGGCAGCCGGACGCGGTCAGTTCCGCGATCTGCTGGAGGGTGGCGCCGACGTCCGACGTACGGGTCGTGGTCATCGACTGCACCGACACGGGCGCCCCGCCGCCGACCGCCACCGGTCCGACCTGGATGCGCCGTGAGACACGGCGCTCCGCGATCGGCCGGACCGGTACCTCGGGCAGGCCCAGGGAGACGGCGGTCACGACGTCACCCGCGGCTTTCCGTGAAGGTCTCGCGGGCCGCCCGGATCGACTCCTTGAGGGAGCCCATGGTGGCGAGGACGGCGGTCGGCTCGTAGCCGCAGTGCGCCATGCAGTTGGCGCACCGGTCGTCCTTGCCGCGGCCGTAGGAGTCCCAGTCGGTCTCCTCCAGGAGCTGCTTGTACGTCTGCACGTACCCGTCGCTCATCAGATAGCAGGGCTTCTGCCAGCCGAAGAGCGAGTAGCTCGGGATCGCCCACGCGGTGCACGGGAAGTCGACCTTGCCCTCCAGGAAGTCCAGGAAGAGCGGGCTCTGGTTGAGCCGCCAGCGGCGCCGGTTGCCGCCCGCGAAGGCCTTCTTGAACAGTTCCCGGGTCTGCTGGACGCCGAGGAAGTGCTCCTGGTCGGGGGCCTTCTCGTAGGCGTAGGCGGGCGAGAGCATCATCTCGTCGACCTTCAGGTCGTCATTGAGGTAGTTGAGCACCTCGATGATGGTCTGCGGGGTGTCGGTGTTGAAGAAGGTCGAGTTCGTGGTGACGCGGAAGCCGCGGCGCTTGGCCTCCTTGATGGCCTCGACCGCCTCGTCGAAGACGCCTTTCTTGGCGACGGACTCGTCGTGCCGCTCGCGCAGCCCGTCGATGTGCACGGCCCAGGCGAAGTACGGCGAGGGCTTGAACTTGTCCATCTTCTTGCGCAGCAGCATCGCGTTGGTGCAGAGGAAGACGAACTTCTTCTTGGCCACCAACTGCCGCACGATCTCGTCGATCTGAGGGTGCATCAGCGGTTCGCCGCCGGCGATGGACACCATCGGCGCACCGGATTCGAGGACCGCGCCCACGGCCTGGGCGACCGGCATGCGCTGCTTGAGCACACCGGCGGGGTGCTGGATCTTGCCGCAGCCCTCGCATGCGAGGTTGCACGCGAAGAGCGGCTCCAACTCGACGAGCAGGGCGAACTTGTCCCGCTTCCTGAGCTTCTGTTCAAACAGGTATGCAGCGACCTTCATGGACTGCCGAAGCGGCATGGCCATACGGCTCACCTCCGAGGGAGCGACAAAGAACGGTGCCATTCGAAAAAAGCGGGAAGCACGGCACGAAGAACACGGAAAGCTGATATTCCACCGCGGACCGTGCCGATTCGGACGAGTTCATGTTCTGGAGCATCCACGACCACTCGTACGGCCGCAACGGGACGCGTGCCCGAGCGGACCGCGCCGAGCAGGGTGGCCGCGGACTCCATGTCGACGGCGATGGCTCCGGTCGCGAGCAGATCGGCGCGCTCGTGACCGCGGACCACGTGATCGGAGCCCGTCAGCGGCCCCGTGTGGACGGTGCGGCCGGGCACGGCGCGCACGAGTTCCTTGACCAGGAGATCGGTGCCCACGCACGGCGTGGTGCCGCTCGGGTCCCGGGTCTCCTCGGCGACGACCAGGTCACCGGGGTGCATGCCAGGGGCGAGCCCCGCGCAGAACCCGGTGGCCAGCACGGCCGCCGCGGACAGCGCCGGGTCGGCGAGCACCCGGGTGACCGACCGGTCGGCGGCCTTGGGCCCCATGCCGGTGCGCAGCACGGTGACCGGCCCGCCGGCGCCGCTCCGGTCGCCGCTGCGCAGGGCGAGGTGCTCGATGCCGAGCGCGCAGGCGATCAGCAGTGGATCCGGTGCGGACCGCCTGTCCATCAGCCCCCCTTTGCCGCGGAGAAAGGGTCTCCGTGGACGTAGCGGCCGAGCGCGGTGAGCGGGAAGACCTGCCGGTAGAGGTGGTAGTTGATCGAGAAGTCCCACGGGAAGCCGGTCCCCGTGAAGTACGGCTCGTCCCAGGAGCCGTCGGTCAACTGGGTCTCCGCGAGCCAGACCACCCCGCGCTCCACGGCCTTGGAGTCGCTCTCCCCGGCGGCCAGCAGGGCGAGCAGCGCCCAGCCGGTCTGGGAGGCGGTCGAGGCGCCGCGTCCGCTCCATCCGGGGCTGTCCTCGTAGGAGCGCATGTCCTCGCCCCAGCCGCCGTCGTCGTTCTGCACGGTCTCCAGCCAGGCCACGGCCCGGCGGATCGCGGGGTGCGAGCCGGGCAGCCCCGCCGCCACGAGCGCCGGGACCACCGACCCTGTTCCGTATACGTAGTTGACGCCCCAGCGCCCGAACCAGGACCCGTTCGGCTCCTGGTGGGTGAGCAGCCACTGGACGCCCCGGCGGGTGCGCGGGTCGTGCGCGAGCCCCTCGAACGCCAGCATCTCCACCACGTGCGCGGTGACGTCGGCGGAGGGCGGGTCGATCACCTCCCCGAAGTCGCAGAACGGCAGCCGGTTGGGGAAGGCGCTGGTGTTGTCGACGTCGAACGCGCCCCAGCCGCCGTCCTTGGACTGCATGCCGAGATTCCAGCGGACCCCGCGTCCGATGGCGTTCTCGACGCGGTCCGGGTCGTGGTGCCGGACGCGGCGCAGGGCGAGGACGACCTCCGCGGTGTCGTCGATGTCGGGGTAGTTGTCGTTGTGGAACTCGAACGCCCAGCCGCCCGGCGGCAGTTGGGGCCGTTTGACCGACCAGTCGCCGGGCCGGACGATCTCCTCCCCAAGCATCCAGTCCACGGCCTTGACGAGCTGCGGGTGGTCGGCGGGCACTCCCGCGTCGGCCAGCGCGATGGTCGCCAGGCAGGTGTCCCACACCGGCGACTGGCAGGCCTCGATCATCCGGGCACCGTCGTCGCGCCATACGGCGAAACGGTTTAGCGAGGCCAGCCCCTCGCGCATGACCGGGTGTTCGAGGTCGTAGCCGAGCAGGTGCAGGGCGATGACCGAGTAGACGGCGGGCGGCTGGATGCCTCCCCAGCAACCGTCGTTCTCCTGGCGCTCGATGATCCAGCGGGCCGCCGTGTTCATCGCCGCTCTGCGCAGGGCGCGCGGTGCGACCTTGCGGTACTGGTGCAGCGCTTTGTCCAGGCGCTGGAAGGCGCCCTCCCAACTGACCACAGGAGCAAGGGGCTTGACCGGATTGGGGTTACGGGCGTCGGTGTGCAGTTCGTCCAGCGGGAACGGCGCGGGCCGCACCGGACGCTTCGCCGAGACGACAGTGAGGGGCACGATCGTCTGTCTCGCCCAGCAGCCGAAGTCGTAGATGTTCAGCGGCATCCACTTCGGGAAGTAGATGAGCTCCGGCGGCAGTTCGGGCAGGTCGTCCCACTTCCACCAGCCGAAGAGGGCGAGCCAGATCCGGGTGAAGACACGGGCCGCGGCGAGGCCGCCACGCTCGCGGATCCACGCCGACGCCTTCGCCATGTGCGCCTCGTCCGGGGCGTCCCCGGCCAGCCGCAGGGCGACGTACGCCTCGATCGTGGTGGAGATCTCGCCCGGACCGCCGTAGAACGAGGCCCAGGTGCCGTCCTCGCGCTGCTCGCCGCGGATGAACAGCGCGGCGCCGCGGGTGGTCGGCTCGTCGCGAATTCCCAGGAACTGACGGAGAAGCAGGTCCTCGGCGTCCATGGTGACGTTCGTCTCGAGGTCGCCCTTCCACCAGCCCTGGGCATCCTGCAACTCGAGCAGGAAGTCCGTGGCGCGCTCCATGGCGCGCGTGGCGGCGTCTCGGGTCTCGACCGTCCCGGCCGCCTCGGGAGTGGTCTGATGCTGGGTTTCGCTGGCCGAGGCAGCGCGGGGCGGCAGGGCCCCGGTGCTTCCGTCGGTCGTCGCTGTCATGGCTTCCCCTTCGTGCAGTGGTGTGTCTCTGCTGTGGGTCCGCCGTCGGCCGGTGCGTTCGTTCGGATGGATATCCCCCCGCTCGAACGAGGTTCGAAGCTTGGGAAAGGCACCGGCCGGCGACTACGCGAGGTTTATTCGACCGATAACGATCATCTCTTCCGTACGACTACGAAGTCGGCCAGCGCCACGAGCTGGGCGCGTACGTGCTCGGGCATCGGGACGGCGTCCAGCGCCTCGATGGCGATCGCGTGCTGGCGGCGCGCCTCCTGGGCGGTCCACTCGCGGCCGCCCGCCTCCTCGATGAGAGCCGCGCGCGCGGCGAACTCCTCCTCGGAGAAGTTCTCGAAGTCGCTGGCCTTGGCGTCCTCGGCGAGCAGCTCACCGAGCCGCTCGGAGGCGGGACCGCCCGCGGCGAGCGCGGCCACGACCGGCAGGGACTTCTTGCGCTGGCGCAGATCGCTCCAGGTCTGCTTTCCGGTGGCCTCCGGGTCGCCCCAGATGCCGAGCAGGTCGTCGACGGCTTGGAAGGCGAGGCCGAGGTGGTAGCCGTAGCGCTCCAGCGTGTCGGCGGTGAGGTCGTCGGCGCCGCCGAGGACGGCTCCGATGGAGCAGGCGCAGGCGAGCAGGGCGCCGGTCTTGTTGCCCTCCATCTCCAGGCACTCCTCGACGCTGACGCGGTCGCGGTGCTCGTAGGAGATGTCCTGGGCCTGGCCGTCGATGAGGGCCCGGGTGGCGGTGGTCAGGCGCCGGGTGGCGCGGCCGGCCTCGACGGTGCCGAGCTCCAGGAGAACCTCGTTGGCCAGCGCGAACAGGGCGTCGCCGACCAGGATGGCCTGGGCCGGGCCGTGCACCTTCCAGACGGTGTCGCGGTGGCGGCGCTGTTCGTCGCCGTCCATCAGGTCGTCGTGCAGCAGCGAGAAGTTGTGCACCAGTTCGACGGCGACCGCGCCGGGCACGCCCACCTCGGGGGCCGCACCGGCGGCCTGCGCGGAGAGCACGGCGAGCGCGGGGCGTACCGCCTTGCCGCCGTCGCCGTCCGCGGGGTTGCCCTCGGCGTCGATCCAGCCGAAGTGGTAGGCGGCGACGGTATCCATGGGCGCCGCCAGACGGTCGACGGCCGCCTTGAGCACCGGTGTGGCCAGGGTCCGGCCGCGCTCCAGGAGCGCGGTCACGTCCACCGCGTCGGCAGCCGTTTCGGCCGGGGGCACAGTGGGCACAATCTCTCCTCTTGTTGCGGTACCGGGGGTGCGGGGGCCTGCCAGGCTCCGGTCGAGCGTCATGCCGCCTCCTCGAAGAGTCCGAGGAGGTGATCGCGGGGCCGGCCCAGGGCGTCCAGCGCGGCGTCCGCCGCACCGACTCCGCTGCGAACCGCACTCTCCATGGTCGCGGGCCACCCCGTGGCGGTCCACGCTCCGGCCAGGTAAAGGCCGGGGGCCTTGGTACGGGCACCGGGCCGCAGCCGCCCGACACCCGGGGCGGGGGCGAACGTCGCGGTGCGCTCCCGGGTCACGAAGAAGTCCGTCACGCCGGCGCCGCGCGCACCAGGCAGCAGCCGCTCCAGCTCCGGCAGATACCGCTCCCGCAGCACGGCGACGGGCTCGTCGATCTCGTCCTGCGCCGCCGACTGCGACAGCGCCAGGTACTGCCCCTCCCGGAGCCCGGACGCCTCGGTGCGGTCGAAGACCCACTGCACCGGGGAACCGAGCGCCGCGAAGAACGGCGCAGTCAGGACCTTCCGGTCGTAGACGACGTGGATGTTGAGGATCGGCGCGGTGCCGATCTCCAGGAGCCGCTCGGGAGCGTCGAGCGCCCCCTCCGGCAGAAGATCGTGGGCCTCGCGCTGGGGTACGGCGAGCACGACCGTGTCGGCCTCGATGCGCTCGCCGGGAACCTGAACGCTCCAACGCCCGTTTTCGTAGGGGGAGACGGAGGTGACTCGTGTACGGATCTCGGTACGCACGCCCGCGGAGTCGAGCGCCTTGCGGGCGAGGGTGTCGTGCAGTTCGCCCAGCGGGACGCGCGCCCAGCCGATGTCGGCCGCGCCCGGGTCGGACAGCAGACCCGTCTTGAACACCATCGCGGCGAGGCCCAGCGAGGAATCCTTGGCCACCGCGTTGAGGGTGGCGACCCCCACGAGGTCCCACAGTGCTTCGACGGCACGTTCCGACTGACCGTGCCCGGCGAGCCAGTCGCCGAAGTTCTGCGCGTCGAGTGCCGGATCCGTGAGATCCAGGCCCTTGAGCGCGAGCGCGGCACGGCCGACCCTGGCGCGCTCGGCGAGCGACAGATGCTGATACGTCGCGAGGCTGCGCGCCAGATGGAGCGGCACGGGCAGCGCGCTGCGGCCGATCCTGCCGAGCCGTCGTCCGGGAGGTGCCTCCAGGTCGAGAACGGGCACGTCGAGACGATCCTGCAGGGGCGCGAGCGAGGTTGCGTCGACGCGGTCGAGGAACCAGCGGTAGGCGGTGCAGCAGCGCAGAAAGACATGCTGTCCGTTGTCCACGGTGAGCTCGCCGCGCTGGAAGGAAAAGGCGAGACCGCCGAGGCGAGGCCGGCCTTCGAGCAGCGTCACCCGCAGCCCGGCGTCGGCGAGCGCGAGCGCGGCGGTGATCCCGGCGAGCCCGCCGCCGATCACCACGGCAGCGGCCCGGCCGGAGTCGTCCGTGGACTCGACCTCGCTCATCGCGCACCCTCCCCTGCGGCCGCGCCGTGATGGTTGAACGGTGCACGGCAGGCCGTTGCAGTCAGGGACGCCGCCCGGCCCCGGAGGGTTGCGTGCCGCTTTTCGTCGATGGAATCACCTTGGCGCATTTTGTCCATCAGGCGCGCCTCCGGACGGTGCGGCGGGAGACGTGCCGGGCGTCGAGACCGGAGAGGCCGCGCACGGCGACGTACGCCTTCTCGCGCCCCGGCAGCGAGACCCGGCCGCGCAGCACGGCCTCCGGCTCGCGCTCGATGCGGTCGAGGAGACGCCGGTAGATGCCCGCCATGGCCGCGACACAGGCGCCGCTGCGCCGGTCCAGCATGGGCAGCAGCCGGTAGCCCTCGGCGAACAGGGCACGCGCCCGCCGCACCTCGAAGTGCACGAGGCCCGCGAAGTCGGAGCCCGGCGGTGGAGTCGAGCCGTCGAACCCGGCCGAGCAGCCGAACTTGGCCAGGTCGTCGGCGGGCAGATAGGTGCGCCCGCCCTCGGCGTCCTCCCGGACGTCCCGCAGGATGTTGGTGAGCTGGAGCGCGAGCCCGAGCGTGTCCGCGTACTCCGGCGCGCGCTCGGCGCCGCGCGCTCCCGGTTCGGTGCCGAAGACCCCGAGCGAGAGCCGCCCGATCGCCCCGGCCACGCACCGGCAGTAGACCTTCAGGTCGTCCCAGGTCTCGTACGTCTCACCGCGTACGTCCATCAGCACGCCGTCGATGAGTTCGTCCAGGCCCCCGAGAGGTACGGGGAAGTACTCGGCGGTATGGCTGAGGGCGACCGCGACCGGGTCGGTGTCGTCCTCGGCAACGGCGCCCGCGCGGACGCGGGCGAGCAGCGCCCGGGTCTCCTCCAGGCGCACCGCCTTCACGTCCGCCGCCAGCACGCCGTCGCCGATGTCGTCGACGCGCCGGGAGAACGCGTACAGCGCAGACATCGCACGACGCTTGGGCGTCGGCAGAAGCCTGATGCCGTACGCGAAGTTGCGGGCCTGCTGACCGGTCACCGCCTCGCAATAGCTGTACGCGGCGAGTACCGGTGCGGACACGCGCTGTTCCGACTCCACGGTCCGGATCACCCCTTTCCTCGCAGAGTCACTCCCACCTCGCGCAGCAACTGGAGCTTGCCGGGCTTGGGCGGGCCGGGAAGTACGTCGTATTCGGCGGCGGCAATCGCACGGATTGCCGCCCTTCCCCCCGCAACGAACCCCGCGAGCAGCAGCTTCAGCCTGCCGTGGACGCTACCCACGAGGGGGGTGCCTTCATTCAGGAGGTTCAAGGCGCGTTCGGCTTCGTATGCAACCAGTGCTCGCACCGATGCGCCTGCTGTGGGGACGGCAAGATCCGCTTCGACGACGTGAAAGCGCTTCATGTCGGCGGCGGGCAGGTAGACGCGGTCGCGGCCGAGGTCCTCGGCGACGTCCTGGAGGTGTTCGACGATCTGCAGCGCCGTGCACACGGCGTCGGAGTGGCGGACCCGCTCGGCCGTGGACGTTCCGGTGACGGAGAGGACCAGGCGGCCGACGGGGTTCGCGGACAGTTCGCAGTAGGCGAGCAGATCGTCGTAGGTCTCGTACCGCTTGACGAGCTGGTCCTGGCGGTTGGCCGCGATCAGGCCGAGAAAGGGCTCGGGGGTGAGGCCCGCGCGGCGGACCGTGGGCTGGAGCCGGCGCAGCAGGGGGTGACGCGGGGTCGAGTCGAACACCCGGTGAAGATCGGCTTCGAGGGCTTCGAGGAGGACCATGCGGTCGTCGGCCTCCGCGGCCGACACGCCGAGCAGGCGGGCGTCGGCGCCGCCGGGGGCGAGATCGCCGTCACCGATGTCGTCGACGAGGCGGGCGAAGCCGTACACGGCCATCAGATCGTCGCGCCAGGCCCTGGGCAGAAAAAACGGGGCCACTGGAAAGTTCTCGTCCGCGGCTTTGTCGAGGGTGCCGCGCTCCGGATCGCCGGTGCGGGCCGTCCCGGCTTCGGTCACCGCTCGCCGCCCGGCGCGAGGACGGCACACGCATCGCGGAGCTGGAGAGTCACCGTAGCCATTGCCGTCACATCTCCCGTTCTACACTGCCGACCCAACACTGCCCATTTCGGACACGCCGCCCGGAGATCCGCTCAGCGTGACGGTGCCGGGTGTCGCGTATTATCGCCCTACTTGACGCGATTCAGCACCGGTACAGCTTACGTTGTACAACGCGGCACAGTCCGCCGGGGTGTCCTGCACATCACAACAACACACCGATTGGCGTCAAGATTCCTAATGCCGACGGGAGTTGGCGTTTCCTTTGCAGACGCAGGGCCCCGCCGGAGAGTTCCGGCGGGGCCCTGGTCCTGTCGTCGGCCGAACGGGCTACTTGCCCGTGAACTTCTCGTACTCCTTGAGGACGTCCTCGGTCGGGCCGTCCATGCGCAGCTCGCCGCGCTCCAGCCACAGCACGCGGTCGCAGGTGTCGCGGATCGACTTGTTGTTGTGGCTGACCAGGAACACCGTGCCCGCGCTCTTGCGGAGCTCGCGGATCCGGGCCTCGGACCGCTTCTGGAAGGAGCGGTCGCCGGTCGCCAGCGCCTCGTCGATCATCAGGACGTCGTGGTCCTTGGCCGCCGCGATGGAGAAGCGCAGCCGGGCCGCCATGCCGGACGAGTAGGTCCGCATCGGCAGGGTGATGAAGTCGCCCTTCTCGTTGATGCCCGAGAAGTCGACGATCTCCTGGTAGCGCTCCCTGACCTGCTCGCGGGACATGCCCATCGCGAGGCCGCCCAGAATGACGTTCCGCTCGCCGGTGAGGTCGTTCATCAGGGCCGCGTTCACGCCGAGCAGCGAGGGCTGGCCGTCGGTGAAGACCTTGCCCTTCTCGGCGGGGAGCAGACCTGCGATGGCCCGCAGGAGCGTGGACTTGCCGGAGCCGTTCGAACCGATCAGGCCGATGGCCTCGCCGCGGTAGGCGGTGAAGGAGACACCCTTGACGGCGTGCACCTTGCGCACACCGCGTTCCTCGCCGCGCTTGAGGATGCGGCTGAGGGCGGCGGTGGCGCTGCCCTTGCCGGTCTTGGCGCCGTTCACGCGGTAGACGATGTGCAGTTCGTCCGCGATGACGGTCGGGATGTGCGACCTCTTCTCGAGCTCAGCCACGGCCGTACCTCTCTTCAGCCTTCCAGAAGTACACGAAACCGCCGACGGCCGTGATCACGGCCCAGAAGACGGCGATGGCCCACACGTGCGGGGGCAAATGGGAGGCGCCGTAGCCGTCGATGAGCGCGTAGCGCATCAGGTCCATGTACACGGCGGCCGGGTTCGCCTGGAGCACGCGGGCGATCCATTCCGGGCGGCCGACGAGCATGGCGCTGATGGAGAACATGACACCGGAGGCGTACATCCAGGTGCGCAGGATGAACGGCATCAGCTGGGCGAGGTCGGGCGTCTTGGCACCCATCCGCGCCACGATCAGCGCGAGGCCGGTGTTGAACAGGAATTGCAGGAACAGCACCGGGATGATCAGCAGCCAGGACAGACCCGGGTAGCTGCCGAAGGAGATGGCCACCACGAACAGCACGATCATCGAGAAGAGCAGCTGCTGCAGCTGCTGGAGGGCGAACGAGATGGGGAGCGAGGCACGCGGGAAGTGCAGCGCGCGCACCAGGCCGAGGTTGCCCGAGATCGCCCGGACGCCCGCCATGACCGAGCTCTGCGTGAAGGTGAAGACGAAGACACCGGTCACCAGGAACGGGATGTACACGTCCTTCGACATACCGCGGTTGGCCTTCAGGATCAGGCCGAAGATCAGGTAGTAGACGAACGCGTTGAGCAGCGGCGTCGCCACCTGCCAGAGCTGGCCCAGCTTGGCCTGGCTGTACTGCGCGGTCAGCTTGGCCTGCGAGAAGGCGAGGATGAAGTGCCGCCGGCCCCACAGCTGACGAACGTACTCGACCAGGCCGGGCCGGGCACCGCTGACCGCGAGCCCGTACTTCGCGGCCATCTCGGCCGCGGACAGCCCGTCATCGGGTGACGGCAGGTCGCTCACCGCGACTACGCCGTCCTGCGTGGTCTCACTCACAAGGGGAACTTTCGTCTTCAAGATGCGCACCGCCTGGTCGGGCGTGGGCATGAGCCGGGGACCGGGTAGGCCCGGGTGCTCTCAGAATCGAGCTTGTCAGATGACTGGAGGTCGGCCCAGTCGAGTCAGCCGCCACACCGTGCGCCACCTCATGGGACGGCGAGGTCCGCACGGACTCGTCCAGCCTTCCCTGAATCCGCCGAACCAGGCCCGCAGAGCTGCCCGCGAGGGGCGGCGCAGCAGCGTCAGGAGCATCCAGACGCCCAGGTAGACCGGGACGAGCGCCGCGGGAAGGTTTCGGCGCGCGAGCCAGACGCGGTTGCGGGCCACCATGCGGTGGTACACCGCGTGCCGTGAAGGGGCGGTCGTCGGGTGGTACAGCACCATGTCGGACCGGTAGTCGATCATCCAGCCGGCGTCGAGGGCCCGCCAGGCCAGGTCCGTCTCCTCATGGGCGTAGAAGAAGGCGTCCGGGAGCCCGCCGACCTCGGCGAGGACCTTCGTACGGACCGCGTTGGCGCCGCCGAGGAACGTCGTGACGCGCGAGGAGCGCATCGGGTCGGCGGCACGCAGCCGCGGGACATGGCGGCGCTGGGTCTCGCCGGTCTCGGGGTCGGCGATGCGGAAGCTGATGATGCCGAGTTCCGGGTCGTCGGCGAAGGCCCGGCGGCACAGCTCGGCCGTGTCGTGGTGGGCCAGCAGGCCGTCGTCGTCCAGGAAGAGGAGGACGTCGACGTCGGTGCCACCGGGGCCGAAGGCCTCGATGCCGACGTTGCGGCCGCCGGGGATGCCGACGTTCTCGGGCAGTTCGACCGTGCGGACGCCGGCGGGGACGTCCGGGACGGGTGAGCCGTTGCCGACCACGACCACCTCGACGCGGTCGCCGTCCTGCTTGGCCACGGAATCGAGAAGGGCCCTCAGTTCGCCGGGGCGGTTGCCCATGGTGATGATCACCGCGCCGACCTTCGTCGCCGTACTCACTTGAGCCTGCTCGAAGCGAGGATGGACACCAGGTGCAGCACGGTCTGCAGGAGCGCGATGCCGGCGAGCACGGCGGTGCCGAGCCGGGTGAAGAACAGGTCGCCCCTGATCTGGTCCGCGACCGCGAGGACCAGGATCAGCAGGGACGCCTCGATGCCGAGGATCAGCCGGTGGAACTTGAGCGCCGCGGCGGCCCTGCGGGCCAGCGCCACGCCCGAGGAGCGGGGCTCGGACGCCGACTCCTTGACCGGCGGCAGCCCGCTCTCATGGCGGGCGACACCGACGAGATCGGTCTCCGCCTTCACCAGGATCGCGCCGAGGGCGGCCAGTGTGCCGAGGAAGGCCCACAGCCAGTCGACGCTTCCGGTGCCCCACAGGTCGGATGCGCGCAGACCGAGGCCGACGAGGACGGCCGCGTCGGTCAGATAGGCGCCGACCCGGTCGAGATAGACCCCGCCGAGCGAGTACTGCTTCTTCCAGCGCGCGATCTCGCCGTCGACGCAGTCGAGCAGCAGGTAGAGCTGGACCATCACCACGCCGAGGACGGCGCCCGCGATCCCCGGCACCAGCAGGGCGGGGGCCGCGAGCACACCACAGAGGGTCATCAGGTACGTGAGCTGGTTGGGCGTGATCCTGGTGTTCACCAGGTAGCGGTCGCAGCGCAGCGAGATCTCTCGCATGTACAGGCGTCCCGCCCAGTGCTCACCGCTGCGCCGGTCCTTCACCCCTGGGGGATGAACGACGGGGCGGAGTTCAGCTACCGATGGCCTTGGCATAGTCGGAGTAGATGTCCTTGATCTGGTGGGTTTTCAGGTCGAGATGTTCGAGGATCGTGTAGCGGCCGGGCCTGGTCTGCGGAGCGAACTCCACGACCCGCACGAACTCGTCCACGGTGAAGCCGATCTCCTCGGGCAGTACCGGCAGTCCGTGCCGGTGCAGCACCTCGGCCATGTACGCCGCCTCCTCGTGGGCCCCGCGCAGATACATCGCGAAGGCCGCGCCCAGGCCGCACTGCTCGCCGTGGCTCGCCGCGCGCTGGGGGAAGAGGAGGTCGAAGGCATGGTTGATCTCGTGGCAGGAGCCGGAGGCCGGACGCGAGTCGCCCGAGATCGACATCGCGACACCGGTGAGGACGAGCGCCTCCGCGAGAACCTGGAGGAAGTCGTTGTCGCCGACACCGCCGGGGTGCCGGAGCACGGCCTCGCCCGCCTGGCGCGCCATGGCGGCGGCCAGCCCGTCGATCTTCTCGCCGTTGACCCGGTTGGACAGCTCCCAGTCCGCGATCGCGTTGATGTTGGAGATCGCGTCCCCGATGCCCGCCCGGACGAACCGGACCGGCGCCTCACGGATCACGTCGAGGTCGATGACCACGGCGATCGGGTTCGGCACGCCGTACGAGCCGCGGCCCGCGTCGTTGTCGAGGGTGGCGACCGGCGAGCACAGGCCGTCGTGCGCGAGGTTCGTTGGCACCGCGACCAGCGGCAGCCCGACCCGCGCCGCGGCGAACTTCGCGCAGTCGATGATCTTGCCGCCGCCCAGGCCCACGACGGCGTCGTAGTGCCCGGACTTCATGTCGCCGGCCAGCCGGATCGCGTCGTCGAGCGTGCCACCGCCGACCTCGTACCAGGTGGCTCCCGGCAGGGCCGGGGCGAGCCGCTCGCGCAGTCTCGCCCCCGAGCCGTTGCTGACCGCTATCGCCAGCTTGCCCGAGTGCGAGATGCGCTCGTCGCTGAGCACGCTCGCGAGGTCGTCCAGGGCACCGGGACGGATGTCGACGACGACCGGCGAGGGGATGAGCCTCGTCAGTACTGGCACGCGATCTCACGTCCCTTGGCGAGGTCGTCGTGGTTGTCGATCTCGACCCACTTGACGTCGCCGATCGGCGCGACGTCGATCTTGAAGCCGCGGTTGACGAGCTCCTGGTAGCCGTGCTCGTAGAACTGCTGCGGGTCGGTCTCCCACACCGTCTTCAGGGCGTCGGCCAGCTCGTCGGCGGCGGCGCCCTCGATGAGGGTCACACCGATGTACTCGCCGGTGGCCTCGGACGGCTCCATGAGCTTGGTGATCTTCTGGACGCCCTTTTCGGGGTCCACGACGACCTTCATCTCCTCGTCGGCGAGCTTCTTCACCGTGTCGAGCGCGAGGATGATCTTCTTGCCGTCGCCGCGGGCGGCGAGCAGCGTCCGCTCGACGGAGACCGGGTGCACGGTGTCGCCGTTGGCGAGGATCACACCGTCCTTGAGGGCGTCACGTCCGCACCACAGGGAGTAGGCGTTGTTCCACTCCTCGGCCTTGTCGTTGTCGATGAGGGTGATCTTGAGGCCGTACTTCTCCTCAAGGGCCGCCTTGCGGTCGTAGACGGCTTCCTTCTTGTAACCGACGATGATGCCGACCTCGGTCAGACCGATCTCGGCGAAGTTGCCGAGGGTCAGGTCCAGGACCGTGATGGAGTCCTCCATACCCGCGGGGCCAACCGGCACAAGCGCCTTGGGGAGGCTGTCAGTGTAGGGACGCAGACGCCGTCCGGCGCCGGCCGCCAGCACAAGGCCGATCATGCAGGTTCTCCTTCATCGTGTACGGCGGGTGCCCCGGAGGACACCCAGAAGCGGATGCTCTCGACGAGCACCAGCAGTGCCACGGCCACGGCAACCACCGTGAGCGCGACCTTGAACTGTGCGGCTGTGAGCAGCGCGGCCAGGACGGTGACCAGCAGCGTCCTGCCTTCGTGCCCGCCGATCGCCCGCACCAGCCAGTGCGGGGGGGCTCCGGCGTTTCCGCGAATGCGGTACACCGTGTCGTAGTGATGGTAGGCGACTGCGGCCACCAGGCCGAAAGCCGCCGGAAGCGCTCCGTTCACGTCGGCGTTGAACGCCAGTACCAGAACGGTGAGGTACTCGGCCGCGCGGAAGAGCGGCGGGACGAGCCAGTCGAGGGCTCCCTTGAGGGGCTGGGACAGGGCCAGGCCCGAGGTGACGGCGTAGGCGACAGCACCGCCGACGATCAGCCAGGAGTCGCCCGAGGCGAGGGTGTTGCCGAGGACCAGGACACCGATCACCGCGTACAGCAGCGGCGAACTGGCGTAGAACCGCGTGTTGGGGCTGCGCCACCTGGCCGCGTATTCGGCGAGCGGACCGTTGTCCGCGAGGTCGGCCAGGGCCTGGGCGGCGCGGTCGGTGCGGCTCGCCTTGCGGGTCAGCGAGCGCAGCACCCGGCCGGCCGTCGTGTACGTGGCCGCGAAGGCGCAGCCGACCAGCAGCGCGTAGAAGGTGATGCGTGGGGTCGTCAGCGCCGTGAGCACGGCGATCATCGCCCATCGTTCGCCGATGGGCAGGACTATCATCCGGCGCACCCAGACCGTCCAGCCGACGCTGTCGAGCTTGTCCGAGAGGGCCGCGGTGGGGCTGGTGTTGGCCGTGGCGTCGTGGTTCGCCTCGTTGAAGGAGAAGTCCACGACGTGCCGGCAGGTCTGCAGGATCATCGCGCCGAGCGCCAGCGCCCACACGTCGTCGCCGCCGCGGGCCGCGCCGAGCGCGAGTCCCGCGTAGTAGGCGTACTCCTTGGCGCGGTCGAAGGTCGCGTCCAGCCAGGCGCCGAGCGTGGAGTACTGCAGGGAGTAGCGGGCGAGCTGTCCGTCCGTGCAGTCCAGGACGAAGGAGAACATCAGCAGCAGACCGGCCACGACGAATCCGGCGCGGGTGCCGGTGGCGGCGCAGCCCGCGGCGATCAGCGCGGTGATCAGCGAGGCGGTGGTGACCTGGTTCGGGGTCAGACCCCGGCGGGCGCACCAGCGGGCGAGGTAGCGCGAGTACGGGCTGATGCAGTACGTGGTGAAGAAGCCGTCGCGGGCCTTGACGGCGCTGCGCAGCCGTACGGCCTCGTCGTCGACGGCCAGGACGGCCTGCCTGACCTCGTTGCGCTCCTGCGGATCGGCGGGGACCGCGGCGACGAGGGTGCCGAGTTCCGGGCGGTACACGGCGAGGTCGTCGGCGTCGAGTGCCTCAGCGAGGCGCTCGGCGAGGTTCTCGGTGGCGACGGTCGCGTTGCCCGCGGCCACGCTCTCCCGGGTCACGGCGCGGGTCAGCGCGCGCCGGGCCTCCGGCTGCACGGACACGGCGCCGGGAATGGCCGAGGCCACGAAGCGGGGGTCGGTGAGGCCGAGGCGCAGGGCGTGCGGATGCCCGACGAAGCGGGCGTCCACGACGGCGACCCGCTCCTTCGCCGGGACGGCGGCGAGCAGGGTCTCGGTCTCGCCCGCGTCGGAGGCGAGACGCACATCGAAGCCGAGCGACCGCAGATCGCCTTCGAGCGACGATCCGGGGACCGGCTGGCCGGTGAGGATGGCGGTCGGCAGCGAACTCACTCCCTGAGTGCCGGAGCGACCTGGCGTCCGGCGTGTGCGTGATGGGATGGCCCCCGGTCCACGGCGGCGGCCCCGGCGGCATGTCGGCAGAGGCTATCGGATGAACGGAGGCGGACGTTCACCGCCCGTTCACGGCCCGATCAACCGATTTTGTCCTACGGGCGCCGCGGTCATCATCGGGGATTCCGGGCCCGGGCCACAAACGCGCGTTCGCAGACCGGCGCATTCCCGGACGGCGCACGGCACCCGGCACACCCCCGAAACCGGGGCACGCCGGACATGGCCCCGGATCCGCATAGGGTGGTCGTCCATGACATGGCTGATCACAGGCGGAGCCGGCTACATCGGGGCACACGTGGCGCGGGCGATGACGGAGGCCGGGGAGCGCGTCGTCGCCCTCGACGACCTGTCGTCCGGGGTACCGAACCGGCTTCCGGAGAGCATTCCCCTCGTCCAGGGGTCGTCGCTGGACGGTGATCTGCTCAAGCGGGTCCTGGCGGAGCACGCGGTGACGGGTGTGGTGCACCTCGCCGCGCGCAAGCAGGTCGGCGAGTCCGTGGCCGAGCCGACGCGCTACTACCAGGAGAACGTGGGCGGCCTCGCGACGCTGCTGGAGGCGGTGGCCGGGGCGGGCGTCAAACGCTTCGTCTTCTCCTCGTCGGCGGCCGTCTACGGCAACCCCGATGTGGACCTCATCACGGAGGGCACCCCCTGTGCCCCGATGAGCCCCTACGGCGAGACGAAGCTCGCCGGCGAGTGGCTGGTGCGGGCGACGGGCCGGGCGCACGGTATCGCCACCATCTGCCTGCGCTACTTCAACGTGGCGGGCGCGGCGTCCCCGGAGCTCGCCGACACCGGAATCTTCAACATCATCCCGATGGTGTTCGACCGTCTCACCCGCGGCGAGGCCCCGCGGATCTTCGGCGACGACTACCCGACACCGGACGGCACCTGCGTACGCGACTACATCCATGTCGCCGACCTCGCCGAGGCGCATCTCACGGCGGCCCGACGGCTGACGGACGGCGCGAGCGGTGATCTGACGGTGAACATCGGCCGCGGCGAGGGAGTCTCCGTGCGGGAACTCGTGGCGCTCATCGCCGAGGTCACCGGGAGCACCCGCGTGCCGGTCGTCGAGCCGCGCCGCCCCGGCGACGCCCCGCGCGCGGTCGCCTCGGCCGCCCTGGCCGCCGCGGAGCTGGGCTGGGGCGCGCGGCGCGAAGTGCGCGAGATGGTGGAGTCGGCCTGGCGCGGCTGGCTGCTGCACCACCCGGAGACCATCGTCACATGATCTTGCCGGTGCTCTGACCTGCGAATCGTTTCCGCAGGTCAGAGCACATGACAACGGTGTTCAGTGCAGCGTTGCCCGATACCCCCGGCCCGTAGTTGACTGTGGTGACCGAGCAGAGAACGGGAGGCGGCTTCCATGGGGGCTGGGCACGACCACGGGCACGCGCACGGCGCTCCCCCGACCGGTACGGCGACAGCCGCGTACCGCGGGCGGCTGCGGGTCGCGCTGGCGATCACGCTCACCGTCATGGTCGTCGAGATCTTCGGCGGTCTGCTCGCCGACTCGCTCGCGCTCGTCGCGGACGCGGCGCACATGGCGACGGACGCGCTGGGGCTGGGCATGGCCCTGCTCGCGATCCACTTCGCGGCGCGCCCGCCGAGCGAGAAGCGCACCTTCGGCTACGCGCGGGCCGAGATCCTCGCCGCGCTCGCCAACTGTCTGCTGCTGCTCGTCGTCGGCGGCTATGTGTTCGTCGAGGCGATCCAGCGCTTCATCACGCCCGCGGACACCAAGGGCGGACTGACCATCGTGTTCGGTGTGATCGGTCTGGTCGCCAACACGATCTCGCTGACGCTGCTGATGCGCGGGCAGAAGGACAGCCTGAACGTGCGCGGCGCGTTCCTGGAGGTCGCGGCGGACGCGCTGGGCTCGGCGGCGGTCATCGTCGCCGCGGTGGTGATCATGACCACCGGCTGGCAGGCGGCGGACCCGATCGCCTCGATCGCCATCGCGCTGATGATCGTCCCGCGCACCTGGAAGCTGCTCCAGGAGACGCTCGACGTGCTCCTGGAGGCGGCGCCCAAGGGCGTCGACATGGCGGACGTGCGCGCGCACATCCTGGCCCTCGACGGTGTCGAGGACATCCACGACCTGCACGCCTGGACCATCACGTCCGGCATGCCGGTCCTCTCCGCGCACGTGGTCGTCAGCTCCGACGTCCTGAACGCGATCGGCCACGAGAAGGTCCTTCACGAACTCCAGGGCTGCCTGGGCGTCCACTTCGACGTCGAGCACTGCACGTTCCAGCTGGAGCCGAGCGGACACGCGGAACACGAGGCGAAGCTCTGCCACTGAGCCTCCCGGCGACGGCGACGGCGCCGTGCCCGTCCCGGCGACCACGCGGGTGCCGGTGGCCCACGCGGGTGCCGGTGGCCACGCGGGTGCCCGTGACTGTCCGGACCTGTTTCGACCGGCTGTCCGAACACCTGTCGGCCCCCGTCCTCGACGATTCCGTGCCGGTGGCGCCGGGCACGATCAGGTGTCCGGCCGCTTTCCGGCGTCCGACCCCCGTCGGCCGCACTTCCCGCTCAGGGCTCCCCGGGGCGGGACATGCGGGAGCCGCGAAGTGCCGGGAGTGCCGGTTTCGTACGGCAGACTTGGGGCTTGAAGACCGATGCGAAGGATGGGTATGCCGATCACACCTGCCACCGCGACGCACAGTTCGTCGAGCGGCACCGTTGAAGCGATCTTGCTGGAGCTGGTCGACGAGGACGGCAACACGATCGGTACGGCGGAGAAGCTCGCGGCCCATCAGGCCCCGGGACAGCTGCACAGAGCGTTCTCGGTGTTCCTCTTCGACGAACAGGGCCGGCTGCTGTTGCAGCAGCGCGCCCTCGGCAAGTACCACTCCCCCGGCGTCTGGTCGAACACCTGCTGCGGCCACCCCTACCCGGGCGAGGGACCCTTCGCCGCGGCGGCCCGGCGGACGTACGAGGAGCTCGGGGTGTCGCCGGCCCTGCTCGCCGAGGCGGGCACGGTCCGCTACAACCACCCGGACCCGGACTCGGGCCTGGTGGAGCAGGAGTACAACCACCTGTTCGTCGGGATGGTGCAGTCGGCGCTGCGGCCGGACCCCGAGGAGGTCGGCTCGACGGCCTTCGTGACCGCCGCCGAGCTGGCGGAGCGGCACGCGAAGGACCCGTTCTCGGCGTGGTTCATGACAGTGCTGGACGCGGCCCGTCCGGCGATCCGGGAGCTGACGGGCCCGTCCGCGGGCTGGTAGCCGGTCCGCTACACGCCCGGAGCGAGCGGCAGGGCTGCCCAGATCACCTTGCCGCCGTCCGCGGTGTGCTCGACGTCGCACCCTCCGCCGAACTCCCTGGTCACCTCACGCACCAGCAGCAGGCCCCGGCCCCCGGTCTGCCCATGGTCGGCCTCCAGAGCCGTCGGACGGTAGGGGTGGTTGTCCTCGACGGACACCCGGACCCAGTCGGCGCCGACCGCGACCTCCACGGCGAGCATCGGCGACAGAAGTGCCGCGTGCTTGACGGCGTTCGTGACCAGTTCGGAGACGATCAACAGCAGTCCCTGAACGACATCGTCCGAGACCGGCACCCCCTGGCGGACCAGCAGATCACGGACGGCGTGCCGCGCCTGCGGCACCGAGGCGTCGACGGCGGCGGCGGTGAACCGCCACACCCCCTCGTACGGCAGCGGTCCCGGCGATCTGACGCCGGGAGTCGCGCCTGCGCCTTCGGGGCTCGGGTCGGACCCCCGCCCGAGGTTCTCCATCGTCCGGTCGCCACCCTTGCGCTCGATTGTCACCACACGTCGAGTGTTGGTAATGCGCTGGTCCGTACCGGTTGACTGAACAGAAGTCAGCAATTATCGGTGATTTATGATCGTCGCCGTACGACCCAGTCGGTTCCACGACAACTTCTGTCCTTTTTATGCCGACTTCCGAAACTATTCGGGTTGTACGGGTTTGCCCCTCGCCTGACCCGATTCGTTCCCCGTGGCTCCGGCGCCCGCGGGACGGCCCCAGACCATGATCACAATCCGGCCGGCGGGTGCGGATAGCATCCGGCCATGGAGCCGCAGCTGTTGCATCACGTCGGCGACGGGGTCGCCACCGTCGTCATCCATCACCCCGCCAAACGGAACGCCATGACGACGCGGATGTGGCGAGCGCTACCGCCTCTGCTGGAGGCGCTGAGCGGTCGCGCCGATGTGCACGCGCTCGTACTCACCGGTGAGGGCGGCACGTTCTGCGCCGGCGCGGACATCTCGACGCTGCGGGAGTCTCCGGACGAGGCACAGGGTCTCGCCGTGCTCGCCGAGGAGGCCCTCGCCGCGTTCCCGAAGCCGACACTGGCGGCGATTCGCGGCTACTGCGTGGGCGGCGGGTCCCAGCTCGCGGCCGCCTGCGATCTGCGGTTCGCACAGGAGGGGTCGCTGTTCGGGGTGACGCCGGCGAAGCTCGGCATCGTCTATCCGGCCTCCTCCACGCGGAGGTTGGCGGCACTGGTGGGTCCGTCCACCGCCAAGTACCTGCTCTTCTCGGGCGAGTTGATCGACAGCGGGCGCGCGCTGCGCAGCGGCCTGGTGGACGAGGTGCTGCCCGAGGGCGAACTCGACAAGCGGGTCGCGGAGTTCACCCGCGTCCTGGCCGCGCGCTCCCTGCTGACCCAGGCGGCGGCGAAGGAGTTCGCGAACGGACGAACCGACCGTGACGCGTACTGGGCGGAACAGGCACGCGCCGGCGGCGACACCGCGGAGGGGGTCGCCGCCTTCCTGGAGCGCAGACAGCCGCACTTCACATGGACTCCGTGAGGGCTCGCCGGCCGCTCAAGGGGTGTGAAACCGGCGGCCTCGGGCGCTAGCTGAGCAGGAAACGGCTCTTGCTCCGGAACTCCTCGACGAGGTGCGCGGGTGCCTTGTCCGGGGACCCGGCGTCGTAGGGCGGCTGCGGGTCGTACTCGGTCAGCAGCTGGACGGCCTGGGCGTGTTCGTCTCCGGCGATCCGGCCGAGCAGGGTGAGTCCCATGTCGATGCCGGAGGAGACTCCGGCCGCGGTCACGTACTTGCCGTCGAACACGACCCGCTCCCCCGTCGGCTCGGCGCCGAACCGCTCCAGCTGGTCGAGGGCCAGCCAGTGGGAGGTCGCCCGGCGTCCGTCGAGGAGCCCCGCCGCGGCGAGCAGCAGGGAGCCGGTGCACACCGAGGTCGTCCAGACGCTGGTGGAGTCCACGGCCCGCAGCCAGTCGAGGAGGACCCGGTCGTCCATCAGGGCACTCTGGCCCGGCCCTCCCGGTACCACCACGATGTCCGGGTGCGGTACCTCCGCGAAGCTCTTGTCCGCGGTCAGCGCGAGCCGGCCGGTGTCGGAACGGACCGGACCGGTGTCCTCGGCCACGAAGACGGTGTCCGCGTCCGGCAGGCGGCCGAGCGTCTCGTACGGACCCACGGCGTCCAGGGCGGTGAAGCGGTCGTACAGGACGATGGCGATCTGCATGGGGTTCCTTTCGACGCAGGGGCACGGTGCGAGCCCCTGGGTGAGTGGGCGTCGGGAGTCACGGCGGGCGGGGTGCCCGCCTGCGGGAGTGGCCCGTCAGCGCGTCGGGACGGGCCTGAAGCGGCGCCGGTACTCCGCGGGCGCCGAGCCGAGGATCTTCACGAAGGCGCGGCGCATGGCCTCGGACGTGCCGTAGCCACAGGCGCGGGAGATCTCCTCGATGCCGTCGCCGGTGTCCTCCAGGAGACGGCGGGCGTGTTCGAGACGGACCCGCTCGACGTACCGGCCGGGCGTCGTACCCGTCTCGGCTTGGAAGGCACGGGCGAAATGGCGGGGCGAGAGACTGGCGCGGGCGGCGAGCGACTCGACGCTCAGGTCGTCGCCCGGGTGCTCGGAAATCCAATGCTGGACCTCGCGCAGCGGTTCGCGCCGCGCGGTCTGGGCGGCGAGCTGGGCGCTGAACTGGGCCTGGTTGCCCGGGCGCCGGAGGAAGACGACGAGGTGACGGGCGATGGTGAGGGCGGCGTCGCGGCCCAGATCCTCCTCCACGAGGGCGAGGGCCAGGTCGATGCCGGAGGTGACGCCGGCCGAGGTGGACACGTTGCCGTCGCGGACGTAGATGGGGTCGGGATCGACCGTGACCGCCGGGTGGTCGTGGGCGAGCTGGTCGCAGTAGGCCCAGTGGGTGGTCGCGCGACGGCCGTCGAGCAGGCCCGCCGCCGCGAGCAGTGCGGCGCCGGTGCACACCGACACCAGACGCTCCGCGCGCGGACCGTGGGCGCGCAGCCAGCCGGTCAGGAGGGGGTCCGGGCGCCGGGTGCCGCGGCCGCCGGGAACCAGCAGGGTGTGCGGGTCCGGCGCGTCGGCGAGCGTCCCGTCCGGGACCAGGACGAGGCCGCTGGAGGAGCGCACGGGGGCGCCGTCCAGAGAGGCCGTGCGGATGCGGTACGAGCCGCCGCGGCAGGTCTCGGCGCCCGCGAACACCTCCAGGGGGCCGGTGACGTCGAGGCTCTGCACGCCGTCGAAGAGGACGATCAGGACCGTTCGCATGTCTCGATTCTCGACCGGCGCGGTCATGGCCGCAATGACCACTACCCCACCTTTCCTGCCATCGCGGGCGTCACCGTTCACGACATACCAACCAGTCGGTAATGTGCGGGGTATGACTCCCTCACTGCCGGAGCGCGCCGGGCGGCGCTGCCACAACGTCCTCAACCCGCTCCACTCGACGCACTACTTCTCGCCCGATCTGGGCCGGGAACTGGCCGCGGTCGGCATCGAGAACGACCGGACGGCGTACTTCGCGGTGCGGGCCGCCGCGATGGGCGCGGTCGGCGCGGGCACGGTGACGGCGACGTTCTTCAACTTCCGGCACGAACTGGTGGCCGTACATGTGCCCGCCGTCTGGCGGACGGCCTCTCCGGAGTCGGTGCTCGCGGCACGCCTGCGTGCCGTGGATGCGACGCTCAGGCGACTGCTCGGCGAGGACCTCATCGCCTCCAAGGAGGTGGCCGAGGCCGCGGAGCTCACCCTGCGCGCGACCGAGGCCTGCGGATCGACCGCCCGCCCGCTGTACGCCGCGCACGCGGACCTGCCCGTCCCCGAGGCGCCGCACCTGGCGCTCTGGCACGCGGCCACCCTGCTGCGCGAGCACCGCGGCGACGGTCACCTCGCGGCGCTGCTCGACGCGGAGCTCGACCCGGTGGAGGCCCTGGTGAGCCACACCGCGACCGGCAAGGGCATGGCCCCCCGATGGGTGCTGGGCACGCGCGGCTGGTCCCGGCAGGACTGGGAGGCGGCGTCCGGGCGGCTGCGGGACCGCGGGCTGCTCGACGCGGAGGGCGAGCTGACGCCGGCCGGCACCGCCCTGCGCCAGGACATCGAGGCCCGGACGGACCGCCTCGACCGCGCCCCCTACGAGCACCTGGGCGCCGCCGGGGTGGAGCGCCTGACCGAGATCGCGAAGGGTCTGCTGATGACGGCCTTCGCCGCCGGCGCGTTCCCGGAGGGAATGATCGGCAAGGACTGAGGAGGCCGAACCGCTCCCGGCTCCGCGTGCCGGGAGCGCGAAACGGTCCCGTCCGGCGGCACGCGACCCGATCGAGTCCGCCCTGAGCCCCCATTGTCGGTGTCACCTGCCACAATTGCCGCGCAACCTCAGTGGAGAAGGCGGTACGGGATCGTGACGACACCCCTCGTAGGGTCCATCGAAGGCAGGATCGCCGAAGAACTCGGCGTACGGGAGCGGCAGGTCAAGGCCGCCGTCGACTTGCTCGACGGCGGTTCGACGGTGCCCTTCATCGCCCGCTACCGCAAGGAAGCGACCGAGATGCTCGACGATGCGCAGCTGCGCACCCTCGAGGAGCGGCTGCGCTATCTGCGGGAGCTGGAGGACCGGCGGGCCGCGATCCTCGACTCGGTGCGCGAGCAGGGCAAGCTCAGCGCGGAGCTCGAGGCGCAGATCAGGGCCGCCGAGACGAAGGCGCGCCTTGAGGACATCTATCTGCCCTTCAAACCCAAGCGGCGTACCAAGGCGCAGATCGCCCGCGAGGCGGGTCTCGAGCCGCTGGCCGAGGGCCTGCTCGGCGACCCGTCGGTCGACCCGCTCGCCGCGGCGGCGGCCTTCGTCGACGCCGACAAGGGCGTCGCCGACCCGCAGGCCGCCCTGGACGGCGCCCGGTCGATCCTCACCGAGCGGTTCTCCGAGGACGCCGACCTGATCGGCGAGCTGCGCGAGCGCATGTGGGTGCGTGGACGGCTCTCCGCCAAGGTGCGCGAGGGCAAGGAGGAGGCGGGCGCCAAGTTCGCCGACTACTTCGACTTCGCCGAGCCCTTCAAGGCACTGCCCTCGCACCGGATCCTCGCCATGCTGCGCGGCGAGAAGGAGGACGTCCTCGATCTCGTCCTGGAGCCGGAGGAGCCCACCGAGGGGCCTTCGTCGTACGAGGGGATCGTCGCCCACCGCTTCGGCATCGCCGACCGCGGCCGTCCCGGCGACAAGTGGCTGACGGACACCGCCCGCTGGGCCTGGCGCACCCGCATTCTCGTGCACCTCGGCATCGACATGCGGCTGAGGCTGCGCACCGCCGCCGAGGACGAGGCGGTGAACGTCTTCGCGGCGAACCTGCGGGACCTGCTGCTCGCCGCCCCGGCGGGCACGCGCGCGACGCTGGGCCTGGACCCCGGTTTCCGTACGGGTGTGAAGGTCGCCGTCGTCGACGCGACCGGCAAGGTCGTCGCCACGGACGTGATCTACCCACACGTCCCGGCGAACAAGTGGGACGAGGCCATCGCCAAGCTCGCCCGGCTCTCCAAGGAGCACGCGGTCGACCTGATCGCGATCGGCAACGGCACGGCCTCGCGCGAGACCGACAAGCTCGCCGGTGAGCTCATCACCAAGCACCCGGAGCTGAACCTCACCAAGGTGATGGTGTCGGAGGCGGGCGCGTCGGTGTACTCGGCGTCCGCGTTCGCCTCCCAGGAGCTGCCCGACATGGACGTGTCGCTGCGCGGCGCCGTCTCCATCGCGCGCCGGCTCCAGGATCCGCTGGCCGAGCTGGTGAAGATCGACCCGAAGTCGATCGGTGTCGGGCAGTACCAGCACGACCTCTCCGAGGTGAAGCTGTCCCGCTCGCTCGACGCGGTGGTCGAGGACTGTGTGAACGGCGTGGGAGTGGACGTGAACACCGCCTCCGCCCCGCTGCTGGCCCGGGTCTCCGGCATCACCTCCGGCCTCGCGGAGAACATCGTGGCGCACCGCGACGCCAACGGCCCCTTCACCTCCCGTACGGCTCTCAAGGGCGTGGCCCGGCTCGGCCCCAAGGCGTACGAGCAGTGCGCGGGCTTCCTGCGGATCCGGGGCGGCAGCGACCCGCTGGACGCCTCCAGCGTGCACCCCGAGGCGTACCCCGTGGTGCGGCGGATGGTGAAGACGGCGGGCAGCGAGGTCGCGTCGCTGGTCGGCAACACGAGTGTGCTGCGCTCGCTGAAGCCGGCCGACTTCGTCGACGAGACCTTCGGTCTGCCGACCGTCACGGACATCCTCCGTGAGCTGGAGAAGCCGGGACGCGACCCGCGGCCAGCCTTCAAGACGGCCACCTTCAAGGACGGAGTGGAGAAGATCTCCGACGTGGTGTCCGGGATGGTCCTGGAGGGGGTCGTCACGAACGTGGCCGCGTTCGGCGCCTTCGTGGACATCGGCGTGCACCAGGACGGGCTCGTGCACGTCTCCGCGATGTCCAAGACCTTCGTCAAGGACCCGCGGGACGTCGTGAAGTCCGGCGACATCGTCAAGGTGAAGGTCCTGGAGATCGACATCCCGCGCAAGCGGATCTCGCTGACGCTCCGGCTGGACGACGAGGCTGCGGCCGCGGCGGCCGAGGACGGCGGTCGCCCCCAGCGGGGCGGGCGGCCGCCCCAGCAGCGTGGCCAGCAGCGGCAGGGTCGCGGCGGCGGTGCGGGGGGCGGTGGCGGGGGCGGCTCCCGTCAGGCGCCGCCGCCCGCGAACAGCGCCATGGCGGACGCCCTGCGGCGCGCGGGCCTGACCGACCCCAAGCGGGGCCGGGGCTGACACGGGAGGCTGGCGGCTCCCCTCGGCGAAAGCCGACGGGGGCGGCTGTCCTCGGTGACGCCTGCTGAGGGGCGGCTGCCCTCGGCGGAAGCCGATGGGCGGCCACTGCCCACGGCGAAAGCCGACGGGGGCGGCTGCCCTCGGTGACGCCTGCTGAGGGGCGGCTGCCCTCGGTGAAAGCCGAGGGGCGGCGACTGACCTTGGTGACAACTGCGGAAGGGGGGGGGGCGCTAAAGGCGCCCCCCCCCCCCGGATGCGGCGCCGGGGAGCGTGCCCAAGCCCGCCGCCCCCAACACCCGGCGGGGGGGGGGGGCCGCCGCCCCCCCCC